>JADFIX010000513.1 GCA_022566435.1 Planctomycetota bacterium | reverse complement strand
CGGCAAACGGGCTACCCTTGTTGTAGCAGTCGTCCAGCAGCAACGTGCCTCCGCGCCGAATCCATTCGGCGACATTCTCCGCTTCCGCCTCGTTGAAGCTCCAGCGGTAGTGTGATGTCAAGTAAATCATCGTGTACTCGAACAGGTCCGGCGTCCCCACGTCCAAGCCGTCGTTGTTTACGTAGACGGGTAGACCAGTGCGTTTGTTGATTTGATAAAGCATGTAGGGAATCGCCGTTGGATCGGTATTCCAGTCAACGCCAGGCATTGCGGGCTTGATACGACGCATGCAGATCTTGTTGCGGCGATCCGGTTCTTCTTCGTCTTGTTGCTTGATCGCCTCGTCCGCCGTCAACTCGCGGCGATTCATTTTGCGTGCGCGTTCCGCGAGAGACTGCGCGGACGTGGACGGGACAAACCACCCAAGAATGGTGCCAAATAGCACCCAATGACAAATGCCCGATGACCAATATCCAATGTCCGTTTTCATGTTCAACATTTTCATCATTGCCCCGACAACAAGTCAAAGTAATTTGACACGGCGTCTTCGCTGCCGGGTGGTGACGACTCCTGCGCAACACGCGATTTGACGTCGGTTTTTTCCATTTCCCTTGCGGGTTCCGTGCGAATGGTTTTTTCCGGATCGACCAGCAAGTTCAACGCACGCTTGGCCAATTCCAGTTCGCCCAACAACCCCGCAGCGAGTGTGTCGCTGCCGAAACCTGCGACACCGCCGTCGACAAAGCCCCGCAGATCGGGACTGACGATGACGATCTTCAGCGTGCGTGAACGTCCGAGTTGTGGGCCGGTTTCCACGTCGTTGTCTTTTGCACTCAGCGACAACGTGATGCGATCGCCCGGTGCGAGGCGCGGATCGAGGCTTTGAAACATCCCTTGAAACTTGCCGCGCACGCGGTCCAACGGCGGATCGAACTGGCGCGGGATGACACCTTCCCGTTGCGGCCGCTGAAGCAACGGATCGATGGTATCGATCTTGTATTCCAAGTTGACCTCGGTCACGCCAAAGTCGTCTTCCGCCAACCAGGCGATGCCGATATTCGCCGCCTCGCCAGCCAGCATGATTAGTTCCTCGTCGCGGCTGCTGCCGAGGATGCGGATCGACGGCCGCTTGTCACGCTGCACTTCGATGCCAAAGCTGAGTGGGTTCTCCATTTCAAACCCGTCGCCGTAGTGCCCGGTGAGGTAAATCGTCGCACGACCAGGACGATCGATCGTGAAGGGAAAATGGCCGAAACGGCCGCTGATTGTGATTTGTTGTGGCTCTTCGCCAGCCCACTCGACCTTACACAATTCCGGGTGCAATTCCGTGGTCGCCGCGAAACTGACCAGCACGCTTGTGCCGGCAAGCGCGTACAGCCGTGGCACTCGGCCGACGATTGTCCTCGGTGGCATGCCGGTGTACGTGGGGTAGACCATCTCGTAGTTGATCGCGTTGATTTCCGGCAAGTCGGCAACCAGAATCCTGTGCAACGGAGTGCGGCGTCCGGCGTATTCAAACTCATAGGAAAAGTTGTGGTCGGCAGACGCCACCGTGAATTCCGTGCGATCGTCCACAAGCGTCAGCTCTTCGACAATCTCCTTTCGTTCCGCCTTTTCCAGCTCGATGTTTGTACGAATCAGGCGCACGACATCGCGGCGAGCACCGATGACGTGTATCTTCAAAGTGACTGGCCTGCCGCGTACGACGGCTTTGTTTCCCGGTTCGACTTCCATGGTCACAGGGAACAAATCATCGAGTACCTGCGCCCAGGCATCGCGCAGGTGGTCGATGCGAGCTGCGAGTACGTGTGGTGCGAACTTCAGCAACGATCCCCAACCCAAGGCAACAGCTAGCGCAACGGCAATGGCGCGGCGAGTCGTGGCCAGATCGAGAAGCTGACGCAGGCTCCGGCTGCGGAGGCCCTCTGCCGTTCGATCCACTAGCGCAATGGCGACTGTTGACGAATATCCCAAACTCGCTCCAGCTGCTTGGGCCGCGAGCACCTCGCCGCCGAGTTGTAAACAGCCGATCAGTTGGTTGTCCATTTCCTCGTCAAGCGATTCGATCAGCAGTGCTTCGCGCTGGGCGACGACACGGCGCGCCGGTGGCAGCAGGAGATGTCGAACGATCGACCACACGCTCAGGCCGGCTACCAAAACAAAGCTTATCAGCAGCGGCCATGCAGGAAGAAAGAATGCCCAGTCCATTAACACCCACGATAGGAGGGCACCCAATGCAAGGATTACAAACCACGCCCAACCACCGAGCACCTGCCACGTTTTCCGATAGCGACCGAATCCCGTGACGGCACGGCGGATACGATTGTGAGCGCGTTTGAGATTGTCAGTGTTCATGAACTTCCCGTTCTTCGTTTGACCGCATGCCCAACGGGCTGCGCGAACAGCGGACGCGCGGGTGGCCGCGCGGCTAAACAACACTCATACCATTCCTCGTTTCTTGCGTACGAAACAGTCAATGCCTACCAACAAGATCAAAAGTACCATGGTCACGTGTAGATTCCACACCGGAACCGCCGCGGTCTCCGACGCGCTACGTGGGCGTAGTTTCAATTCATCAATTAGCTTGGTTGCCGGTTGATCTGCGCTAATGACACGGCCGCCCGTGGCCTGGGCAAGCTGTTGCATCAGTTCCGGCTTGGCGCGGGGATCGCTGAATTCGTCTGGGCTTTCGCCCGCGTCGAATCGCTTGACTGCTTCTTCATCGTTATATCGCGTGATGACCGTCCACTCGCCGGACTCATCGACTGGAAACTCATACTCGTACAACCCTGGCGCCTGGCGACCGTCGTGTGGGTAGATCAGCGTCACTCGGCCTGATGGGCTTGTAACCGCGACCTCGATGTTGGCGGTGCGCACCGGCTGAAAGAACTTATCGACCAGGCGCGTTGCCATTTTCATTTGCCGACCGACGGTTACATGAGATTGGTAATTCAAGATCTGCGGCAGTCGCGGCGAGATGCGCGGATCGGGCGCCATGGATCGGATGACTCTGCCCCAAAACCGGCGGAATTGATCGTCTGAGTCTTTGTCACGTAGCATCTCCCAACGCCAGGTCGTGTCCATTGCCAACGACAAGACGCGGCCTTTGCCGACGTTTTGGACGGCCATCAGGGGCACGGATTGGACCTTGTTTAACCGCTCCCCAACGGGAAGCGTGTCCGCGTCATCCTCCGACAGTTCGCGCTTCGCAAGCAATATTGCTCCTGTTTTCACCGCACCCAAGCGATTACATCCGTCCAGTGTTGGGAGGTCGAAGATGATGTCGCGGTTGCGGTCGATCAGCAGCTCGAGGCTGTCGGTCGCCGTGACCTCGATCGCCTCGTCGTCGTCCGCGCCGATGATGTCGCCGTTGTTGACGATGCGGACGTCGCTCCCGTCACCGAGGGTGTTGAGGTCGATCCCGTGGCCGCTGGCACCGCGAATCGTGCCCGCCGGGCTGTTGTTCTCGATCGTGATCTCAGCACCGGTGTCGGCTGTGATCTTGATGCCATCGCCGCCACCCTCGATGTGGCCGTTATCGATGATCTCGACCTCCATCGAGAGGTCCGCCTCAAGTTCGATCGCGGAATCGTCATCGCCGCCGATGATGTCGCCGTTGCGCTTGATCCTGATCTCGACGCCGTCGGCGTCGCCGGTACTATTGAAGTTGATCCCGTCGCTTTCCTTGCCGACGAGATCGCCGTTGTCCTCGATGCGGATCCGGCTGCCGCCCTCGCAGTCGATCTCGATGGCGGACTCCAGACCGACGATGTCGAAGTTCTGGTTGATATCGATGTGGCACTTCTCGCCGTTCACCTCGATCGCGTCGTCCACCGCGTGGATCGAGCTGTTCATCACGGTCATGGTGACGATGCTCGTGCCGCCGGCCTCGATCTCGATGCCGTTGCCGTCGGTCTCGCTGCCGATGGCGAAGATCTTCAGCGTGTCGAACGTCAGGTTGGCCGCGCCGTCGCTATCGAGCTGGACGCCGTCCGCGCCCAGGAGCGCGAGCCAGACGTTGTTGATCGAGATGCCATCGATCGGCCCGGCTCCGTCGCAGGTGTCTGCCGTCGGGTCGAACCGGGAAGCGCCGTTGAAGTCGAAAAAGTCCTCCACGGAGTGGCCGCAGATGAGGATACCATCGCCGTTGCCGTTAGAGCCGATCGAGCCGTTCTGGAAGCCACGGATGATCATCTTGTTGCCGATCAGCGTGTAGTCCGTCGGCGTCGACGGCGTGTCGTCCATCACGAACAGCC
>JADFIX010000512.1 GCA_022566435.1 Planctomycetota bacterium | reverse complement strand
GGTATGGGCGGAGACTACTCCTCGCCGATCCTCGCGGACGGAAAGCTCTATTACGTAAGACGATCCGGCGATATGTTCGTTCTCCAAGCCAATGATAAGCTCGAGCAGATTGCGTTGAATCGAGTGACCAACGACAAGGAGGAGTTCAGTGCAACGCCCGCCGCAAGCGATGGCGACCTCTTTATCCGGTCCGACAAGCACTTGTATTGTCTATCTTCGTTGGGTCAGGTCGTGGCCGATGATGAGGTGGCAAGCGGAAAATCTCCCCGCTCGGCCGTTGGCGGTTCTGATGGCCGCGCCGGCCGCGACCGGAGCGCCCGGGGCGACGGCGACGGTGGCCGTCGCGGTCGGCGCAACCGCGGGGCCGGCGGTGGCCGTGGTGGACGTAACTTCGATCCGGCCGAGTTCTTCAAACGACAAGATGCCGACGGCGACGGCAAACTCTCCGGCGACGAAATCTCGGAGCGCATGCGGGGCCGAGTGGATCAGATGGATACCGATAAGGACGGTGCGATCACGTTGGAAGAGTTTCGCAAGGGCATGAGTCGTGGCGGCCGAGGACGAGGCGGTCGCGGCGGCAGCCCGCGCGAAGACAAGCCCGACCGCCCGCAGCGCCCGGAGAGCGAGTAATCGCGGCTCGCATATGCGAGTTTGCTGTTGTTGCAGGGCTGTGCTTTCGATGGCGCGACGATTCGTGGAATGTGTAGTTGACCGGGCACGACTCCGCTTTCGATGAGCGTGTGACCCGCGTGTGGGGGGAAGTCGCAGAACGAAAGTCGTCCCGTCAATGCCGACCCATCGTCAGCGCGGCCTCCCGCTCGTAGGCATCGGTCACCCGGTTGTAGTATTCCATGCACCTGAGCAACTTCTTGCGAAGCTCCAAACTGCATTTACTCAGGTCCGGACTAGCCCGCATTTCTCACCACACGGGCTAGCCTCGATTTGCGCCACACGTGTGGTCACGCTTCGCCCCAAGGGGGCAGCGACATGTCAGCCTTGCGCCACGAAGGCGTGGGAAAGGAGGAAGAAAAAAAAGTGACGTATTTCTGAAACCTTTCGTAGGAACCCTGCGGGTGCGATTCCCGTCCGGTAAAGCTGGCCGGGGCGTTGCCCTCGTTGGTGCGAACAACAATCGCGCACCAGGCTGTACCACAAAACCTAGTGGCCCGGGCCGGAGGACGTGAAGTCCGAACGATTGTTGGTTACACTGTGTCCTCATAGGGCTGATCCTCCGTGAACGATAAATTGGCTTTGACAACCGGATTTATCGCACAAAGGGCAGCCGTTTTCTCTCTATCTGGTGAGAAATGAGGGTTAGATCATCGTTCCGATGGTCTTTCGGTTGGTAACGATACTGACAACACGGACCTATCCTCGTACATCGATCCTTGTGGGCAATACCTCGCCCCGCCGGATTGTCGACAATCGTCAAGGCGACACTCGCCGCTGACGCCGCAGAATAATCGTCGAAGAGGCGAGCACCGCGAGCGCCAATGCAACGAGTCCCCATAGAGACGTAGCGGGAATGATGGGCGATTGCTCGACGACCGTGCGAACCTGGTCCATCACGACGTCGTCAAGTGTCGTCACGATTCTACTCGGCCAACGGATGACGACCTGCTCGATCGTCGTCGCATCGCCCAGTCCGAACTCGAGCGGCAGATCGTTGAACGATCCGCGTCCCGCGCCACTGCTGACTTCCTTGACGACGGTCATCAGGTCCGTGGTCACTTCGATCCGAGCACCGATGGCACTTCGGTTGCTGATCGTACCCTCCAGATCGAACGTAACCCAGTGGTGACCGTTGTTCGTCACGTTTTCCCACAGCTTGTTGGGCTCGCCCGCGTCGGCCGTCACACAGAGGTCGAGATCGCCGTCGCCGTCGATATCCGCGAACGCCACACCTCTCCCGTCGAACGCCGCCCCACCGAGCGCTGCGGTCACGTCGGCAAACGTGCCGTCCTGATTGTTGCGAAACAGCACGTTAGCTGAAGAATTCGGATCGAATCCGTTGGTGACGAAGAAGTCCTCCCAGCCGTCGTTGTCGACGTCGCCCACGTTACAACTGATGCCCCAGCCTAGCGGATCCAGCGTCTGCGAGGCCGCGGCGACGTTCGGAAAGCTCGTCGCGTCGCCGTTGACGTTTTCGTAGAGGGCGTTGGGCTCATTCGGCCAACTGGTCCAATAGAGGTCAAAGTCGAGATCGTTGTCGTAGTCCAGCGAAAGCACACCCATGCCGAACCCGATCCTGTCGATCCCGACGGCCACGGTCACATCGGTAAACGTGCCACCATCGTTCATATACAATCGGTTCAATTCGAAACTGCGGTTTCCGGTGAAGATGTCGATCCACCCGTCGTTGTCCAAATCGGTCGCCACGACACCCACGCCATTTCCGATATTGCCCACCACCCCGACAACGGCAGCGTCGTCTCGAAAGCGCAAATTGCCGAGATTGCGATAGAGGATGTCTTCGCCACTTGCGTTGACGTAAATATCGAGCAGGCCATCGCCGTCAAAGTCCAAGAAAGCCACGCCGCGCGTGCTCGTCTCGATGGTCGTCTCCGCCGACAAGGTGATATCCGTAAACACATACGCGCCACCCGGACCGACGTCTCCGTCGTTTTCGTACAGGACATCGGTACCCATCCCAAAGTTAACGACGTATAGGTCGAGATCGCCGTCGTTGTCCAGGTCGCCGAACGCGCAACCGACTCCCCAAAGGGCATTGCCGACCCCGGCTTCGCTTGTGACGTCGGTGAAGACACCGCCGCCCTCATTTTTGAATAGCGAGTTGGCGACGTTCTGGTTGGTCAGATACAAATCCGGATCACCGTCGTTGTCGTAGTCACCCCAGCATACGGATTCGGTCAACACGTCGGTCAGCGCGATGCCGGCCGTGTCGGTGATATCCTCAAAGACTACCACCGGTCCCGCGAACAACGGTACCGCTGCGAATAACGAGATTCCCGTGATGGAAACGAAAAGGCCCCAACCCATTCCATTTGTCGACATGGCGTATCCCTCCTTACGAGGTCCGAGTATTGTCGTTCGCAAACCCGCGTTCCCCTGCGGGCCACATCTGAAAAACCACCAGCGGTGATCTGTTCATTCGTTTATGCCTCGCCAGACCGACCATGGACTTGAGCGCAGTCGATCCGGACCACAGGGCCCCCGGGCGAGGCGACCCTGTTACTCATTCGGCTTCCCATTGTAACCGACCGCGGCATCTAAACGCAATTGAAATATCCGGTATATTCACGCTTCTTTCGACCGGCGTGTCGACCAGGCACTTCCTTGCCCCCAAAATGAACGGCGTCAGGCAGTTCCCAAAAAGCGTCTAATAGGCCGAGGAAAAAAGCGATGAACGGCAAAGCTACCGGAGCGCGCGGACTTCACGAAACGGCTTGTCCGAGCCATGTGGCCCGAACAGGGCTTTCCCTACGCTACCGAAGCATTTCCACGCGATCACCAAGGAAAAACCACAACCACGCCGCGTAGCCATTGGCCGTTTTTCCATGAATCTCTTCACGGTGGCTATGATCCTGGCCGTCGACGCCTGTGATTCGGTACCGGGGGCTTCCTCGGCGGACCTCGGCGTAAGGGCCGGCGGTCAGCAAGATATTGCCGCCGCGCGGGCGATCATCGAGGACGGTGGCAGCGATCGATCCTGACGCACGGGAGAGTTACTTCGAATCGGACGCCACCCGGCGTGGATCGTTGCTGCTCAACACTGCCCTGGTGCTAAAGGCCACGTGCGAAGACGCCTACACCGTCTATTCGTCGTATTGGTATGACTACAGCCCTTACAATCGGCAGCGAGCCATCGATCGGCTCACCGACTTTCTGCCCTACTTCGACAAACAGGTCGCCCTTTTGGAGGACCGCGCCGATTCGACATCCCGCTCGCTGTCTCAGGAGCGCACAATCCTGCAGAAACTGCTCGGCAACCTCGAAAACCCGTTTGGCTAACGACCCTCCCATGCACCGCTGGTCAACGTCCTGCGAACTGACTATTCTTCCCACATGACAACAATACCGAAAGCGGATGCAGATCGGACGGAAACGAGCGAGTGGATCGAATCGCTAAAGTCGGTCGCGAAATCCGCAGGCCGGGCACGGGAACCTGCTAGATCAATCCATGGCCAGCGAGGAGGCCGGATGGGTTCGAGAGGCCTACCAGGATGCGCCGGGCATGTTGCGAATTGAAACCGGCCTGCCGGACGAAGACGCGCTTCAGAAAGGCCTAAAGTTCTTG
>JADFIX010000511.1 GCA_022566435.1 Planctomycetota bacterium | reverse complement strand
GTAACGCCGCCAAAATGTAGTGAGGACTTTTGATCAAGAACCGCGTCTGCGCTATCGCCAAGCCAGATTCACTTCCCAAACTGCGCAACCCGGGCTAGTTAGATCTTGCCGTCTTCGTCCGGTGATATCCAACTAGGCACAAACGAATCAATGCGATGAATCGCCTTCTCCAGGCTACGGCAGACACTCGTACAAAGTCGTGGATCCCAGTGACTTTCGACGAATCTGACCAATCGTCCGTTGTAGTCCGGTCCCTGTTCGCGCGTGCTGCGCTGTGGAGGAACGATGTCCTCGCGGATTCGCTTTCGCCGCGACCTTCGCACGATATCGATCAGCTTCTTCTTGGGGTCGTCGATTTGCTCCACATTTTGCGGCACCAACCCCTCGCGCACTCCGACAAACTCGGCGAACGCACTTCGATGAGCCAAGAGCCACGCTTCCACTTCCTTGACCGCAACGCGGAAGAGCAGATTCGGCTGAACAGTCCGTTTGTTGAACCATTTGTCAATGAGCCGAGGCGCACAATCCTCGGTGTCCAGATCCGTCACGACAAGATATGGCGTCCCCTTCGCAGCGTTATTGAAGCCGCAAATATTCTTCTTGATGTACCCGTATCCACCTTGGCTATAGACAATTCTGAGCGCGTAAGACTGAGAACTTGACTCCAACAGTTTGCGAGCCACAGCTTCACTCAACTCGTCTTCGACAACAACATCGATTGGGATCGGGTTCATGTTTCAAACAGAAGTAGCTGTTGCATATTCTCAGGATCAATTCGCGGCAACGCTACGTCGCCGATAGACAGCCCGCCTTCCAGAAGGTCCCGTATGTCTTTGTATTCGCTTGCACGCCGCACCGTCGTGCCCTCGGGACTTGGTACGAGCAACAATGTCTCATCAGGACCCACCCCTTTGTCTGATAAGAGCTCAGCGCTGTGCGTGCTGATTAGCACCTGACGCCTGTTTTTTCGTGTCATCCGATGTATCAGCGCCGGCAGCTTTCGGACAATTGCGGCGTTAAGCGAAAGCTCTGGCTCTTCTAGCAGGAGCGGCGCCTCGCGCTCCAGCAACGACCAAAGCAACCCCACCAACCGGAGCGTCCCATCGGAAAACTCGCTCTCCCGTTGCTTCGCGCCCTGCGGGCGCCAATGGTCGTAGACAGCCTCAAGATGTGGGATTCCTCCTTCCGCAGAGTCCACGACGTACGAAAGCTTCTTGAGTTGTGGAACAGCAATCCGTAGCGCGGTTTCGATTTTCTTCAGGCGGGATCTCTTCGTCCGGTCATTGGTCTTTCCAATCCGTTCGAGCAGGCTACGCCCGAAGGGATCCCCCGGAAGCCCTGGACCTGTAAATGCTCTCGGATGGCGAATGAGTTGAGGAACAACATGAAGGTACGAAACAGATTCGAGAAACCGTGCCACCTCTCGAAAGTCGACGTTGGCACTGATCTGTTCGAGGTGTGTCTGCGTCAACCGCTCCGCATCTCTCCTATCCTCATCGTCGGGACGGTCGAGAATCGTGTTCGCGTCTTGCCAGACTCTTTCATATGCCAAGAAGGGCTTACGGGCACCTCGGGTTTGCTGCTTCATTCCAATTGCGTATCGCCACTTTATGCCGTTGTCGGGCGAGGAACTCAGCGTCACGTCGATCTCTACATCCGGATACCTTCTCGCCGCGAGGCACCTGATCTTAGATAAGCCCCCGCGATCGCCGACAGCTCTTTGCAATCCCCCTCCAGCCTTGGCAATGTCGCGCAGGAACCGAAAAGCATCCAAGAAGTTTGATTTTCCGGACGCGTTGGGCCCTACGAGAAAAACGCGATCGCCCAGCGGCACATCAACAACCTGGAAGTTGCGCCAGTTCTTCAGCGTAATGTGTGAAACAATCATTCGCCAACTTCCACAATCTTCAAGCTCTCGATCCCCCGGTCGTCGATGATCTTGACAGCTACGCGCCTGTGATCGCCCGGCTCGAACGGGAGCGAGACCTTTCCGGAGGACATTTCGATCAGTTCCTCGTCCATCTCGGCCTTGAGGTTCTTCGCCAGCCGCGACCAGCCGCCTTTCGCGCCAGCTATCGGGAAGAACTCTTGAGACGGATACGGGCCGCGGGCGTCGTAATCCATGTCCAGCGTCCACATGGCGGTTTTCTCGCAACCGCCGGATTTGATCTTGCCGTCGATCGGGTTGCCGCATTCCACGCCGTGTATCCGGACTACCGTCTACGCATGCCTATTCCGCCGGAACCGTCCGGCCTAGACGCCCGGCCAGCTCCGTGAACACATCGCGCTGAAAAGAAGAATCGAAACCTTTGACCCAGTATGGCGCATAGGCGTTACCAGATCGCCACCACTCCGCACTTGTCTTCACTTCAGTTTTTTCAGGCATCTTGATTTCGGGGAATTTCACGGTAATTCGACCTCGGTACTTAACATGATGACCACCGCTGATGCCGTACAGCCACGTAGTGCGAAGATACCCGCTGTCCTTATCCAAGACTTCGATATCCCAGTTCCGCGCGATCGTATCGACGGTCTTCTGCCATGCCTCGTCGTAGTTGTTCACCAGTCCTTCGCGGAATTCAATAACTTTCCACCCGGGCGCCGAGCGTACGAACGTCCTGGGGGCACAGCCTGTCGTGAGCAGAAATAAGACGGAGACAAGTGCCAACGTAGCTTTGACTCTTAGGGACGAATTCATTTGACGATTCCTTAGTAGTATTCGATGAACGCTTCGTAACACTGCGGTCTGGCCCTGGTCCGAACATCCCCGACAACTGGCCGGGACGTCCGATACCGGACATCATGCATCGACGGCGGCTAGATGGCAAGTCCTACGGCGTCGAATGGGGAGCCCGGGGTTGGGGGCTGAAATACCGGGGTTCGACTGCGCCGGAGCGAAAGAGGTGCGTCCGGGACGCACCCTACGGGGTTTTGCCGTATTCCACCGCCTTTTCCGACTGTTCGGTTTGTTCGAACAACTGGATCAGCACGCCGGTCTACAGACGGCTGAAATAATACCTTCGGACAAAGGCAGACCCACCCGGCGATCATCCTGTGGAGAAACCCGCCGCGCCGGGACCGAATCGCAGCGATCGCGGCGCGGCCACCCAGGCGATCCTGATGAGTGTCTACCGCATGCGGAAGCTCCCCGGCCTCAACCCGACCAAATCCATCGCCAACGCCTGAAAACCTACCTGATTACCAGTCCATTACTTGCGCTTCCGGTGTGATGGCCTCTGCAGTGCCATCCTCGATGGCGGGAAGACCCGCGGAATTCAGCAGGCCTCCCCTCGCCGTGCGGCCGCCCAGCAATGACGCGTGACTTCCGCGTCGTAATTTGGTTAGAATGGCAAGCACCGCAGATTGAATGAGAGGAAGCGTGTTCCTCGCCGTCTTCCGCGGTGATACCATGGTTAGGCTCACGGCTTTCAGGACAGCCGGGGAACCCAGTTCGTGGGCAGTTAACAATGGGGGAGGCGGCCACGATGAACGGCGTGTAGGTGTGCTCCCGAGTCCGTCAGAAAGTTTGTCAATTGAGAAGCGAGAGACGCCCGGAGACTGGGCATGCTTGAGCGGAAACGAATGAAGTTCAGTTTGACGCTGTCGGTGTTGATTCTTGCTTGCGGTGCGCTCGGTCACGCTTCCGCTAATGCGGCTGAAGAGCACTCCGATTCCTCCCTGCCGCGCATCGCGTTGTTCACTTCGGTATCCAACATCGCCGGCACGCAGATTCTCGAAATCGACGATAGTTTTCTCTCCAACGCGCGGTCGCAGCGTGGCAGATTCGTTGTCGAGGGCTTTCCCGTCTCACCCCACCACACCTTCGATCTCGAGTTGGAGCGATTCTTTGTCACAAGCCCCAGGACGCGCGTCGTTCTTGGTCGGCGTAACGGCCCCGACGTTCCGATTGAGTTTTCGTATGATCGGTTCACACTACTTCGTGGGCGTGTTCTCGGCAGCCCCGGGTCCGACGTCTTTCTTGCCTTGTCGGATCAATTAAGCACCGGTCACATCGTTCCTGTTCCCGGAGGACCCGTCTATCAGGTCTCAGGAAAGGACCAAGCCGACAAAAGTTTGGCACCTGGAATGATCTCCGTTTTTCGCAGAACGTCGGGAGGCGGCGCTCCTCCGGACGTGCTCCGTTGACCAGCTTCCTCAGGGCGGACTTCGCCTGCTCGAGCCGCGCCTCGGACGCGCCGACCCTTGCGGCGCTGCGGAGCGGGCCGACTTCCGCGTCGGCCTTGGCCTGGTCGAGCGCAGACTTT
>JADFIX010000510.1 GCA_022566435.1 Planctomycetota bacterium | reverse complement strand
CTGGCATGTCCGTATGTTGCGACAGCACTTGGAACACGCCCCAACATGTTGTGTTAAAACATTTTCGTCAGCCCAGGCCAGGGGCCCATGCTACACGCGTGTGTGACGAAAACGGACCTCCGCGGCAACATCATTGCGGAAGATGAGCTAGAGCACGAAATCCAAGCCTTCCTGATCGACGAACAATGGCAGACGGACGTGGCAGAAGCGAAGAAGGCGGCCCGCCGCGTAATTGCACAGCTTCGCGAGCGAAACTACATCCTCTGCCTCAGAGGCCCTCATCTGTACGGCTTTGTGCATCGCACGTTTCTGGAATACCTGACAGCCGCCCAGTACGTCCATTGGTTCGACAAGCAGCCGCAGCAGATGACGATCGACGAGTTGATCGCTTTATTCGACCGCCACTGCCGCGACGACGACTGGCGCGAAGTCTTGCGTCTGATCTGCGGCCAGATCGACGAACAGTTCGTCGGCCGCATCGTCGAGTATCTGGCTACGCGGGCGGATTTGGAGAAGTGGGACGGCAAGACGCCATTGCGGGAATTGCCGTTGGCGATTTGGTGTTTAAGCGAGGTGCGGAACGTCAACAGACTCGATACGGCCGGTGAATCGCTTCTTCGCCAGGTCGTTGGCGTGATTTCCAATGCGTACGAAACTGGTAGAGATAACATTGACGAAGAGTTTGCCAATTTAGCAAGCGTCACGACTTCTTAAACGAGATCCTTTATGCATCCCGCAAAATTGGCATCCGATGGCCGGGCAACGACTTTCTCGATGTGTATGCGTCGTCACCCGAGAAAATTCCTACGACGGGCGGAAGGATGGCGTTTCCCGAATTCATTACGATTATCAGGCCAAACGAAGAGTTGATAAGACGCCTCGTTCAGGACGCGAATACGCGCCAAAGTATCCGTGCTTCCGCGGTCAAAGTTCTATCCAATCATTGGCATAACGACCGAACGCGCGAGACGTTTCGTTCAATCACCGTCACTAATGATGATCGTTTCTGTCGCTGGCGTGCCCTTCAGGCGTTGGCCGAGAAGTGGCCGGACGAGACCACGCGAAAGCTGATCGCCGAACGCGCCGTCACGGACGAGGACAACGACATCCGTCGCCTCGCGCTTCAGGCATTGGCCGAGAAGTGGCCGGACGAGGCCACGAGAAAGCTGCTCGAAGAACGAGCCGTCCAGGATGAGAGCGAATACCCCCGCCGCGCCGCGCTTCAGGCATTGGCCGAGAAGTGGCCGGACGAGGCCACGAGAAAGCTGCTCACAGAACGAGCCGCCGGTGATGAGACCGATTGGGTGAAGGACGAGGCAAAGCGGTTAGAGAAGTCGTTACACGACAGATCCTGCCGCTGCTTTGACGGATTCGTCAACTCGACAACCAACGAAACGGCGAATTGAGAAAACCCTTCGGCCAAAAGGTCCTCGGCCGTGTAATTACAATCCTCGATCACGTCGTGAAGCCAAGCTGCCGCAACTTCGTCGGGCGTTACGCCATCCAGCAGCATCGTTCGCGCAGCAACTCGCGCCGGGTGCACGATGTAAGGTCGACGATTGTATTTGCGAAGCTGGCCAGCATGAGCCCGCTTGGCGAGTTGGGCGGCTTTGAGGATGAGATCATCCATTGGTCATTGGTCACTTGGCATCGTTTAACGCCGAGCCGGCAGGCGATGGCTTGTGTTTGCATGTTGTTCTGTTTCGCCATCGCCTGCCGGCTTGCCGTAAAACAAAAGGAACAGCATAAGCACTAGGCTTTGTTTTAAAACTACTGTTGGACGACTCTCCGAGTCGTCTTTCTTAATCGGGATAGGGGGAAGCCTTGCGGCTCCCTTCCTCCCACACCACCGGGCATACGGGTCCGTACCACGGCGGTTCGGCAGGCGTTAAGCAGTCGTGAAACACTGCAATGAAGGCAAACCGAGTTTTACGAAGTAAGCATCCGTGAGTGCCTGGATAACTGCCGGAGCACGGGACATTCGCCACGGCCCATAGCGGCTGCACGCCGCCTTGGCAGCCCATTGGCGAGGTGTGCCCCGCGAATGGAGTTCCCGGTATCGCCGGTTGCCGCTTCGCCAGTGTTTCCACGCGACGGCGCGGAGCCGTCGGCGAATCCACCGGTCCAAATCTCGCAGCACCGAAGGTGTTTGGCAGTGGCCAAAGTAACCTTCCCAGCCGCGAAGATAGACCGCCAATTCGGCGATCATCTGGCGCAAGCTGACGCCGCGTGTCCGTGAAGTCAGTTCCCGGATTCGCTCCTTGAAACGCTCCACGGCCTTAGGCGCAATGCGCCGCTTCGGCTGGTAGTGGTGCGTGAAGCTAAAACCTAGAAACTTCCTCTTCCACGGACGTGCGACCGCACTCTTGGACGTGTTGACCTTCAGCTTGAGCTTGTGAGTAATGAAAGCCGTCAGACTATCCATCACTCGCTGGCCTGCCCGTCGAGTACGCACGTAGATGTTACAATCATCGGCGTACCGCACGAAGCGGTGGCCACGTCGCTCAAGTTCACGGTCGAGTTCGTCCAGAACGAGGTTGCTGAGCAGCGGCGAAAGTGGGCCACCTTGCGGCGCGCCCTCTTTCGTGGGACTCACTACGCCGTTTTCCATGACTCCGGCGTTAAGAAATGTCCGGAGTAGGCGAAGTAGTCGCTTGTCGCTAACACGATTGGCGACTCGGCTCATCAGTCGGTCGTGGTTGACCCGGTCGAAGAACTTTTCCAGGTCAATGTCCACCACCCAGCGGTATCCCTCAGCTATAAACTGCTGAGAACACGCCACTGCCTGATGCGCCGTACGTTTCGGGCGAAAGCCAAAGCTCTGCGCCGAGAACGTCGGGTCCCATTGCTCTTGCAGAACCTGGAGTACCGCTTGTTGAATGAAGCGGTCGAGCGCGCAAGGAATACCCAGTTTGCGAACTCCACCATCCGGCTTGGGGATTTCCACCCGAAGGACCGGTTGGGGCTCGTAGGTTCCGCTCAGAAGCTGCTCGCGGATCGCGGGCCAATACTGGAGGAGATAATCCGGGAGTTTCTTGACGGTTATCCCGTCAATGCCCGGACTACCCTTGTTGGAAACCACTCGTCGTAATGCTCGCCGAAGATTGTCCGGCTGGCACACGGCCTCCATCATCATTTCACACATTGCCGGGCTTTCGACTTCGCACTCCGCTATGGACGGTTCGGTCCCTTCCGAATTCGGCTTTGGAGCTTCACTCCGTTCCTTATCCGTGAAGGCCAGCTCTAGCTGGGTTTTCTGCCGCTTATCGTCCATAAGGCGCGCGCTCTACCAACCCTTTCCTACCGTTCGGGCCTTCGGCACGTCGTTTCCGGCCTTGTGAGCCCTGACCGTTTCTCCCCTTTCGGGCGAGTGTCTCGCTCAAGCGGGCCGACAGCCCGTACCTACTATGCCCTCTGCTGACTTCTGCGATGTGGTCAGAGCCCCTTGCGAGGTTCTCAGTCCCGTGCTCCGTCGTTTCGGCTTGGCCTATCTGTTGCTCCGCCTTTCGGTTTTGGAGTGCCTCATTAGCTTCGCCGACATCCGGCGGGACACATCGCAGATCTCCCGAGGTAAGTTTAATCACTTTCCCTGCACAACCGCCGGATTTACGTCAAACGCCCTTGATGGATACGCACTTCGCTGTGGTGCGGCAGCTCGTGCGGCGAGAAACGCCTCATATCCGGTTCTTGTTCATCGGCTCACAGGTTCGCTCCACGCTTCCTTCAGACCCCACCTCGCGGTGACGCCCTTGCCCTTGGCTAGTAGTTCCGCCGAGCGGGGAAACCGTTGTCGGCCGCCCCTCCGGCTGTTACCCTCCTACAGGGGCCTTACACCCAATAAGATCACGCCCATGCCGGGCGTACCAACGAGTGCTGCAGCGTCGCTGCGCGATCGGCTTCGCCGACAGCCAATCTTCCGTTGGACGATCCAGTCGCCGTAAAATGCACGACAGCAATCGTCGGGTACGCCGTGTGCAGGCACCGGAGCACCGCGAGCACGGCAAACGAAGACTTGTAATTCCGAAAGGTGATAGAGCAAGATTTTCACGTTTCAACTTCGCCCTTCTGGTGGAATTGTTCGTGGCAGCGTTTCCCAAAATCGCTTGGGCCAACGCATTAGGGCCGATTCTTTTAATGCCGGGTACGTTGCCGTTTACGGCAGGCTGGCTACTACTGATTTCGACAATTCCGAAAAAGCTAATGCGTATAACGGGTCCTTTTCGAGCGCGAGATTTAAATAGTGAATGCCCTTTTTTAATCCTTCTTTT
>JADFIX010000509.1 GCA_022566435.1 Planctomycetota bacterium | reverse complement strand
CAGCATGAGATGATTGTCCGTGCCGCCGGAGACCAGCCGGTTGCCGCATTCAACCAGCCCCTCCGCCATGGCTTGGGCATTATGGAGGATCTGCTGCTGGTAGGTCTTGAACTCGGGCTGAAGCGCTTCTTGAAACGCGACCGCTTTGGCCGCAATACAATGCATCAACGGGCCGCCCTGGCTACCGGGGAAAATTCGCGAGTCGATTTTCTTGGCGTGCTCTTCCTTACACATAATAAGCCCGCCGCGCGGGCCGCGCAGCGTCTTGTGGGTCGTGGAGGTCACAATCGCGGCCGACGGGACCGGGCTGGGATGAAAACCCGTCGCCACCAATCCGGCGATGTGGGCGATGTCCGCCATGTGCAGCGCACCGACCTCGTCGGCGATTTCGGAGAACGCTTCGAAGTCGATGGTTCGCGGATAGGCCGATGCCCCGGTGATGATCAGTTTGGGCTTGTGCTCTTTCGCCAGCCGGCGGACCTCAGCCAAGTCGAACTGTTCGCGCTCGGCGTCCACGCCGTACGAGACGATGTTGTACAGCATGCCGCTGACGTTCACCTTCAACCCGTGCGAGAGATGCCCGCCGTGTGCCAGACTGAGCGACAAAATGGTATCGCCGGGCTTAAGGGCATAGAGAAAGACCGCGATGTTGGCGTTGGCCCCGGAGTGGGGTTGGACATTGACGTGTTCGCATCCGAACAGCTTTTTCACGCGTTGCCGTGCGAGATCCTCCACCCCGTCCATATTCACACAGCCGCCGTAGTACCGCTTACCGGGGTAGCCTTCGGCGTACTTGTTGGTGAAGACCGAGCCCAGAGCTTCGAGCACGGCCTGGGAAACGTGGTTTTCCGAGGCGATCAGCTCGATCGTGTCTTGCTGCCGCTCGACCTCGGCCTGCATGACGGTCAGGATTTCCGGATCGGCGGTCGCGATGGCTTCAAAATTCGCTCTGGTTGCGACGGTCATCAATTCACCTCAATCGACGAGTTCATCCTTAGAATCAACGGTGGCACACGATACGTCCCCATCGCCGCCGACGCAAATACACGCTGTAAGAACCGAGTCGCACGTCAGGAAATCGGAACACCTGAAACGACGACATTTGCACAACATGGCAAGAGGAAACCGAGTGTGGCGTCACGGCTGTAGATCACGGGTGTGCCACATGGCGTTGCCCGCTACCTCGAGATTGAGGTGTGACGCCACGCTAGTGTATCGCCAACCTCGAATATGCGGGTTGACCAAGAGGCGGGTCGCTTACGCTCGCCGTTCTGAACGCGACCGGAAAGGGAGCGTGAAGGGGCGACCGAATTCGTGCTACCGGATAGGGCGCACGAATGAGCTCTGAAGCGCAACCGAGTAGGGCGCGTGAAGGGTATCGAGCGGCTCACATACCAGGCTCGAGATCCACGCCCAGCCCTTCGGCGATGCGGTTGATGTAATTGAAGTACGAAATCACCTGCGCGGCGTCGCTGATGGCCTGATCGGAAAGATCCAGCCTGCGGAGCTTGTCGATGTCGTCCTGCGTTACACCCGCCGGGGTGCGGGTTAACTTCGCCGCATAATCGCAGAGCCCACGGTCCGCATCGGTAAGTTCGGCGTGGGCATAGTCCGTTTTGATCTGCCCAACCCACTCGTCGTTTTCGACCTCAGCCCGGAGGTCCCACGCATGGGCCTCCGTTCAGTAATGGCATCCATTTATTTTGGACACAACCACGGCCAGCATCTCGCGCTGGGCGCGGGAGAGGGCCGATTCGCCCTTCATGATGACGCTGTATGCCCCCATACACGCTTCGAGCGCTTTGGGGCTTTGGCTCTGTATTTTTAGAATGTTGAAGACCCGCCCGGCGCGCTTGAGCGCGGCGTCGTAGACGCGCGCCAGCACACCCTCCGCTTCTTGCTCCCCAATGATCCGAACGAATGCCATCGGAGCCCCTCTCTAGAACTATCGAATAGTGACCGTCGAATGTTTCTCTACAAGGTAGGTGTAGAGTTCCTCGACATCCTCATTGAATAAGCGAATGCAGCCGAGCGAAGCTTCCTTTCCGATGGATTCAGGCTCAATCGTGCCGTGGATGCCGTAGCGCTGCTGCCCGACGGCCTCGCCCGAGACCCCCTCGATCGCGATCCACCTTTCCCCCAGCGGATTCTGCGGATCGTCAGCGGACACAATGTCGCCGCCACGTGGCGGATAGTAGGTCGGGTTCCTCAGCTTCGTGCGCACGCGCCATTCGCCGACGGGCGTGCTGCCGTCGATCCCGAGACCGACCGGGTATTGACGCACGAAAACCGTACCCAAGTAGACGTCAAGCCGAAAACCCTTCGTCGACACCACCGCCCGGAAAGGCCCCCGTACGAGCTTGATCGTCTGTCCGGCACGGATCAGGTTCTTGTTTTTAATGCCGTTCATGTCGGCGAGAAGATCACTGGAAATCTTGTTTCTCGAAGCGATTCTCGCCAGGGTGTCGCCCGGTTGGATGACGTAGCGGTCCACAAGCGGATCATTAGGAATAATCCTCGGCGAAAAAATCGTCTCGGCTGATAATCGGGTCAATTCCGCCCGCAGAAACTTGGCATCAGCCGTGTCGCCGATCAGCGCGAGTGCCTCACTGAAATGTGATCGCGCGGCAACCGGGTCTTGCTTGGCCGACGCCTGCTTGCCCGCTTCGATCAGAGACCCTGCCCGCTCAACGTTGAGCACGTTCGCACCGTTGGACTTGCGATTGTCGTCGCCCGGTTCGCCGCCCGCCCCTTTCTCCGGTACGTCCCGCACTGTGTTTTCGACCGGTACGATTTCCGGCCGATCAGTGGTCAACGGAGGTTTCGGACCGAGCGCCAGCGCGGGGTTGTTTCCCGCGACCGGGCGACTCCAGGTATAGAGCCACCACCAACTCAGAGCGACGGCCGCTGCCAGGATCGTAAACGTGAGATAAGTTCCGGTTTGATTTCTTCGCCGGCGTCTTGCCACGGTGAAGCCTCCCTGCGATCGACCGGATCCGGTGTCCGCATGCGTTGCACCGTCAATCACCGGCCGGTATCCGATCATAGATTACCCAATATTCGCACTCTTGCAATCGATGGAATGTCCGATGACGTCAAAAGCCGGATCCGCCGGATATCACAGAAAGGCTGTGAAACGCTTGTGACAAGGCTGTTGGATTTGATCTACGCCTGTTGTATTTCGCTTGCGACGTTTCAGGTACGGCGAGCGTGAGCGACCCGGCTCTTGGTCAACCCGCATATCTGAGGTTGGCGAGCCGACTTGGGATTCGACGTCTTCAAGGGGCGGGCGCCGGTACGACCCCTTCAGGGTTGAACGCATTATTGTGATTTCGGTATCCATGGGCGGCGTCCCGGCGCGCCGGGACTTGCCCATGGCTACTGTCGTTGAGCCTTTCAGGCTGAGAATGTGTCCGGGTACCGGATTCCAGGCTACATGCCGCGCACAGATTCCATGGCCGAAGATCGCGTATGGAGTCCCGTGGCTGGAGATCGCGTACGGAGTCCCGTGCTAGTCCGCATTTCTCACCAGATAGATGGAAAAAGGCTGCCCTTTGTGCGATAAATCCGGTTCCATGTGGTTGCCCCCTTGGGGCGACGCGTCACCACACGTGTGACGCAAATCGAAGCTAGCCCGCCTAGTGAGAAATGTGTGCTAGTGACCGCGTCCGGCATTACAGGCAGAAGGCCTGCCGGAATGTAGCCGGAGGCAAGACCGCCGGAGTCGGACGCCGCTACCGAATAGGATCGCCCCAAAAACCACCCCGACCCTGAAAGGGTCGCAGCCCAGGCATCTAACTTGACGGCAGCCGGTGGGGCATCTCCAATGGCGGACATGGCGGCCGCTGCGGAGGCGCGACGCTGAAGAGTAATTTCGAGAGAATGGGCAGACGGCATATGGCGCAGCACTGGCAAGTGGCTTCGGCCTCGGGAGTTTGCGGAAAAACGGGGCGTGCGCTCAGCGAGGGCGAGGAATTCTACACGGTCCTGTTCGAGGAAGGCGAGTCATTCCGGCGCGAAGACTTCGCCGCCGATTCCTGGGACGGCCCGCCGGAAGGCTGTTTCTGCTTTTTCAGGTCCCGCAAGCCCGTCAAAGAAAAGAAAAAGAAGCTTCTTGTCGACGGGGAAATGCTGATTGGGTTTTTCCACCGCCTCGAAGACGAGACCGAGCCGGTCCGCGTACAGTTTCGGTTCGTCTTGGCCCTGCTACTCATGCGAAAGCGGATTCTGCAATACGAATCGTCCAACACCACGGACGGGCTGGAAGTC
>JADFIX010000508.1 GCA_022566435.1 Planctomycetota bacterium | reverse complement strand
CCACCACGCCGTGAACAGGAGCGGATAGTATTGCTTGGTCGCGCCGATTTCGAACCAGATTCTGCCCAGCCCCTCCACACTCCTCAGCGTTTCGTTCTGAGTCACATACGTATCGTCATCCCAGATATAGCCGCTCTGGATTGCCGGGATGTAGACAATGATGATCGTAAGAAGAAACACCACGAAGAGCAGAAACACTCGCCATTGTCGCGCGTCACGCGTGGCCCGCATCCTTTCGGATTGCGGCACGGGCACATTCGTTTCCGAACTTTTCGGCTTTCTCCGAGTCACGTGCGCATTATAGTGCCGTGTCTTCAGCCAAGCAACGACGGTCTTCGTTGACCGCGTGGCATACCGTCGATCGTATGCCCGCCTGGAACACGGGAAGTGACGGGCTCGGCGCCGGTCCACTCGGGCGGTCGTGAAGGGTGCGGGTGACGCGACGCAGCGGAACTTGAATGAAAGAACAAGGCCGACCGCCACCGGGCTTGCCCCGCGCCTCAACGAGTCCGCATCGTCTCCACTCCCACAATCCCGCGACCCCTAAAGGCTGCCCGACCATTTGCCGTTCCAGTAGGAATGTTCAGGAGACAAACTAATCCGAATGGTCCGATCACCAACGGAGACGCGGCCATGCAAGACTCGTGACGAGAGAATCACGTCCGTGCCCGGGTACCCCGCGGACATCAACACCGTTTCTTGAAATCCGCGGTCGTCATGTGGTATCGTCGGGCCTTGCGTGGGCGGGTTCCGTTCCGAACCGACCGCCGGATGACATTTTCACCGGTCGGATTTTCAGCCCCGGCGTCGCCGTGGGATGACGCCTCCCTCACGAGGTGATGATCGAGTGCAACGACACCAAGACGCCGCCGGCGTTGGCGACTCCGGGGTCTTGCCACGACAACCGTGGGGCGATGTCGGCGTACATGGAAACGGCCTTGATTGGCGTTCGCCGTATTCTGACGGATGGGAGCAGCGGCAATCCGATTGGTGGGACCGTGAGCCTCCGTGGACGCGATCAAAAAGCACCCCGCTGAATGTGGCGTGGTCCGGTAACGTGGGACAGAATTTCATGTACAATACACGGCAAATGCCAACGACTTCGCGGTCCACTCCGACGACTTCGAGGAGGGCTTTCACGCGTACACGGGGACCCACGCGGCGAAATCCGGCCCGATCGGAAACCACGAAGTTACATGGATGCGACGTAGGGGCAGCGGCGCGACAATAAGCTTCTGGTATCGTATCGACAGCGAAGCGGGGGGCGGTGTTTTCACCTTCTACCGCGACGGGACCGCGGAAATTCAGGCATCCGGCACGTCCGGCTCGACGTTTTGCGCGGTAAGCGTATCTCCCGGTAGTCATAACGCTCCTGTGGCAATACGCCAAGGACGGCAGTGCGACCAGCGGCGGCGACGCCGTGTGGATTGCCGATCGGGCAGTCGGCGTCGACGATCGGGTTTGGTCCGATATTGCGCCCCAAACGACGCAAGGTGCGACGACGGCTCAAGGGACGCCAGTCGAAACCGGAGCCAGTTTCAAGATCAGGGCTCGCTTCGAAAACGCTGGCGGAAGTCACGGGGCGTGGGACGAAAGTGACGATATGTTCGACGTATCGGTAGGTGACACGATTCCCACCGTGGGCGAACGGGACATGATGGTCATGACCCTTCTTGCGCTGATCTCGGGAAGTTCGCTGTTTCGACAGCGCCGCCACGGGCGGTCGTCGAACATGCCGTATTGACTCGCAACGAGGAAGAACAAATGATGATTCGACCGGAATTCCCTCTACAAACCGCTCTCTTCACCGGTGTGGTCCTTCTGGCGGCGACCGCCGGCGCGGTCGCCGAAGAACCCTTGGATGCATTGTTCGCGGCCACGCGGTCGGGCGATGTCGAGAAAATCAAGACTTTGGTCACGACCTCGCCGACTTTGGTAAACGAGAAAAACCGCTACGGCGATACACCGCTCTTCGCCGCAGTCGAGAACATGAAATTGGAAGCGGCCAAGACATTGCTCGGCGCGGGCGCCAGTATCCAGGGCACGTTTCGCCGAGATTGGCAGATGCTGCACGCCGTGGCATTTTTCGGCGAGCCGGGAGAAATCACGCCCAAGCGCCGCAAAGCGATGGCGGCGTTGCTGATTGAACACGGCGCCGATCCCTCGGCCGCCAATGAGGACGGCACCACGCCGTTGCACATGGCGGTTATGAAAGCCCGGATGGAGCTGTTGGTGCTTTTTGTGATCTCCAAGGCGAATATCAACGCCAAGGATGCCAGGGAGAGTACGCCTCTTCATTACGCCGCCCGTTTTGGCCATCCCGAGGTCATCGTTTGGCTCGTAAAGCACGGCGCGAAACCTAACCTACCGGACCGACTGGGGAATACGCCACTACACGATGCTGTCACCCGATTCAAGAAAGAGGCCGCATTCGCCTTGATCAAGGCAGGCGCCGACACGAACGCCCGGAATGATCTGCGGCGCACGCCTTTGCACCTGACGGCAATCAACGGACGGCAGATCGATGAGGTCGATGCACTCATGGCCGAAGTCGCTGATGTAATGCTGGCCAACGGCGCCGACCGGCATGCGTGGGACGATGCCAACTGGACGACCATGAAATACGCGAAAAAGAACGGCCGCGTCCAAGTCATCGCGGTTCTAGAATCGTACGCCTCCCGGTAGTTCGCCGAGAAATGGGTGATCCGTCCAACGAAGATCGATCCCACCGGTAGCGCGTACCCCTGACAATTGGCAATTCGCGTGAAAAACGGGGCTCGAACCCTTGATTTTCGCGATCGAGGCGGGTAGGCTTCCTGTTCTCCGATTGCGGCGTGCTTCCGCCCCGGGGCGACTGGTGGGCGCGTAACCCCTTTGACGATAACGGTTTGAGAGTTATCCTTCGCGACCGGCTCCGCCGTGGAGTTTGGTCGACGGCAATGCCACAGGTAGTTGACGGCGTGTGAAATAAGAAAAGATCACCCTCGACAACAAGATCTACAGGACTAGAGCAGATAGCCATGGAACGACTTAGCAATATTCGAAATATCGGCGTCTCCGCCCACATCGATTCGGGCAAAACCACCCTCACCGAACGAATTCTATTCTACGCCGGTCGTATCCACCGAATCCAGGAGGTCAAGGGTAAGGACGGCGGGCCCACGATGGATTTCATGGAGCTCGAGCAGGAGCGAGGTATTACCATCACCTCCGCCGTGACCACGGTCAATTGGGGTGGTAAGGAGATCAACATCATCGACACGCCGGGACACGTCGACTTTACGGTGGAAGTGGAACGGTCACTGCGCGTACTGGATGGTGCGATTCTTGTGCTGTGTGCCGTCGGAGGCGTCCAGTCGCAGTCCATTACCGTGGACCGCCAGATGCGCCGCTATCGAGTCCCGCGTATCGCCTTTATCAACAAAATGGACCGCGTGGGCGCTGATCCGAAACGCGTCCTCATGGAACTGGAAAACAAGCTGGGGCACGTCGCCGTCCCGCTACAACTGCCGATCGGGTCGGGGCCGGACTTCAGCGGCGTCGTCGATCTTATCCGAATGAAGGCCGTTTTCTTCGAAGGAACACAGGGGCAAACCCTCAAAACGGTCGAAATCCCCGCTGAACTTCGGGAGGAAGCGGAAAGAGGGCGAAACGGCATGCTTGACGCCCTGAGCCTCTACGACGACGAGCTTATCGAGGTCATTCTCGATGGCCGCGAGCCCACGGAGGCGCAGATCCAAACCGCCGTACGCAACGCGACGCTTTCGAGGGAGATTACCCCGGTCCTTTTGGGATCCGCGTTTCAAAACAAGGGCGTGCAGTGCCTGCTCGACGCCGTCACAGCATACCTGCCTTCACCGATCGACCGCGTAGCCTACGCGTGCGATAACGAGAACGACGGGGCGGAAATCACGATCACGGCCGACACTGAGGGACCCGTCATCGCGATGGCCTTCAAGATTTGCGATGAACCGTTCGGTCAAGTGACCTATGTGAGGCTCTACCAAGGTCAAATCCAAAAAGGGCAGACGTACAAAATCGCGAGGACCGGAAAATCGCAGCGAGTCGGGCGAATTTATCGCTTACACGCGGACAAGCGCGAGGATCTGGATATGGCCCGGGCGGGTGATATCGTCGGGCTCATGGGCCTCGATTGCGTTTCGGGCGACACGCTTTGCGATGGCTCGATCAATATTTCGTTGGAGAGCATGCACTGCCCCGAGCCGGTGATATCGATCGCGATCGAGCCGGAACGCCACGCCGACCGGGCGCCGAT
>JADFIX010000507.1 GCA_022566435.1 Planctomycetota bacterium | reverse complement strand
AAGCCTAAGCGCTGTGACACCGCCTCCGCTGCTTCGTACATGGCGGGCTGTGTTTCACGCTCAATGCGATACGTCGACTTGAGCAGCTCGAATCGCACGGCTTCGGCTTGCTCGCTTCGCGAGCGGCTGGACGCGAACCATTCCCACACTTCCGGTTCTTCCGCCTTCAGGTAATCGCGCAGCGCCAGTTGGTAAGGCAGCGGCTGGACACCGGGCAGCGAGTTGGTTGATTGAGATTCGATCACGCGATCCGCGGTAACTTCTCACAGAAAAACATGCGAGCTTCACTCGCCATGATAACCGATTCCCTAGCAGCGCTTAATCGGCCGCACGGCTTGTCGCCACCTCTTCGCATCTGAAGGAACGCGTCTACAGCACCCAACCCTTACGATACTCATTCCGAATCAACATATCCGCTTCGGGAACGCCGGGAACCGATAACGTCTTCGGATCCCATTTACAGCGTTTTCCTGTACGTAGGGCGATGTTACCTAGCAGGACCATCTCGGTCAGCGGACCCGCGTTGTCGAAGTTTGACAGCGCCGGCGGGCCTCCTTTACATGCGTTGATCCACTCCTGGTAGTGGCCTGGGGAATCAGGAATCGACTGTTTGGGCCGCGGTGCGGCTTCGCCTTTGACGATCTTGCCTTCGCCCCAATAATGCGGCACGAACAGCGTCGCGTTATCACCGACGAAAATGGAGCCGTTCGTACCAAGTTTCACACCTGGGGCCAACTCGGCAGGTGGTTTCTTCCCGCCGTCGTACCAGGTCAGATTGACCGGCGGCAGTGAACCGCGCTGCGGAAACTCGTAGCGGATGGTCGACCATTTTGGCGCTGTCTCGAGATTGATCGCCGACGATTTCGCTTCGACTGCGATTGGGTCGGCAAGTTTGAGTGCCCAATAGGCGGTATCGGTATTATGACAGGCCATGTCGCCGAGCGCGCCGGTGCCAAAGTCCCAGAACCCGCGCCACTTGAACGGATGATACACGGCATGATACGGGCGCTCGGGAGCTGGACCTAACCACAGGTCCCAATCCAGCGTCGAGGGAATCGGCAGCTTTCCTTTGGGCCGGTCAATACCCTGCGGCCAGATGGGACGATCGGTCCAGACGTGTACTTCACGAACCGGCCCTAAACCGCCCGCCTGAATCCACTCGACCATCCGTCGCGTGCCCGCCTCGCTGTGACCCTGATTGCCCATCTGTGTTGCGACCTTTTGCTGACGGGCCGTCTCGATCATTTGGCGGACTTCGTAAATCGAATGCGCAAGCGGCTTCTGACAGTAGACGTGCTTGCCCAGTTTCATGGCGCCCATACTGGCAACGGCATGTGTGTGGTCGGGCGTGCTGACGGTAACCGCGTCGATGTCCTTGCGCTCGAGCAGCCTGCGAAAGTCGGAAAACTTGGCTGCCTTGGGAAACTTGACACCCGCTTTGTTCAGCCGAGCGGAATCGACGTCGCATACCGCGACGATGTTCTCACTTCCAACGCTGGTCATGTCGACCCAGCCCTTGCCGCCCACGCCGATGCAGCCGATGTTGAGCTTATCGTTCGGGGACTTCGACTCGCTTTGCGCAGTCTCCGTCCAAACACCGACCGCGATGCCCGCGAGACCCGCCGAGGACCCTTTGACGAAGTCGCGCCGATTGATACCGGTGTGCTGTTGCATGATTCGCCCTTTTGCTGCAGTAAAGATTGCTAGTAAAGACTTTCAAATCAACACGAACTGCTCTCACGTGGGCGTGTGTCGACTAGACCTTGCCCCGCGCGGAGACATTATGATACGCCAACTCACACGCTTCTGCACGTTCCTACAACGTCTGGCAGTCGCTTGCAGCGATTAGACGGGGACATTTAATAAGTCGAGAAGCTTCGCGGGCATGCGTCAATCACGGGTTTTCCTCCACACTATTCCCGTCATGCAATGAACCGCTCCGCCCCCTTTCATTAGCTCGGAAAGATCAATTGAAATAGCCTCCACGCCAATATCGCGCAGCATTGAGACTGTTTCCGGGCAGCCTGCGGGGATAATGACTCGACCAGGTTCGAGGGCAACCATGTTAGTTGCCATCCCCGCGCCGCCTTCCGCCACGTCGGGCAAAGAAATGATCGAGTAACCCAGGTCTCGAAGTGTGTCGACCACGACGTGGGAAACACGTGTTGGGAATACGACGGCTTTCCGATGATCGACGATGCTCAGGACACCATCGAGATGCCCACAACCATAGGTGGACTGAACACGGACGACGCGTATGCCTAGCCGCTGCAGTACGCCCGTAACCTGGTCCGCCCCCGCCGCGTTCGTGCGGATTCCCGTTGCGACAAAGGCGACCTCAGGATCCGCGAAGACAAAGTCGGGACCTTCGAATGCCGAGGCCCCCGAAACGGTGTGAAGGATGGGAATTCGGTTTTTCGCCAGGCACCGAGCGACCGCGACCTCCTCGCCAGCGCGGACCATGGACGCGGGGCGCCCAAGGATCGCTCCTTCAGGCGTCATCGTGAACAGGTCGCGCATGAAGAAATGATTGGGGCTCGCGGCATCGCCCGGCTCGAGTGCCAGCACCTCCACACCGTGGGACTCATACAATTCCACCAAGCTGTCGAATTGATCCTGAGCTTTCGCGAGGTCGATTAAGTCGTACCAATGGGCGTCTTTCATCGGGTCGCCGACGCGATGTACTTCGTCGCCGGGACGGTGCATCAAGACGGTCTTTAGAAGGCCGGCCTCCGAGTCCACCCCACAGTTGGCCCACACGTCACCGAGTTCGTCCCGCAGACTCGTATTGCGAGGCGTCCAGTCGTCGCCACCGTGAGCGCTATCAACACCGAATCTACTCTCATTCGTCATGCGGACCCTGCCGTTCACTTGCTTGTTGGCGCAGCCGGCCGCAGCGGAATCTTCGCGCCAATCTTCTTCAGGTGGGCCATTAATCGCTTGTCCAGTTCCGTTACTTTTTCCGGCATTTTCTCGGCCAGGTTTTCTTTCTCGCCAAGGTCGTCTTTCAAATTGAACAGCGCCCGCGGGCCTTCGTACCACTTAATCAGCTTCCAGTCGTCCTGACGAATAATGCTGTACGGCCCCGGTGCGTGGCGGTAATGTGGGAAGTGCCAGAACAGAGCGTCGCGATCGAGCGTGCCGCCGGTTAGCACGGGCTTGAGATCCAGACCATCGAGTTCTCGATCCGCGGGCAGCGGTTGGCCGGCCGCCTTAACGATCGTGGGAAAAATGTCGGTGCTGGTAATGGGCGTGTCGCTGCTGCCGCCCGGCTTCACCACCCCTGGCCACTTCACAATCCACGGCACGCGAATGCCCCCTTCAAACGGATGTCCTTGGCCGCCGTTATCGGAGGTGAAAATGATCATGGTCCGATCGGTCAATTTCAATTCGTCGAGTGTGGCAGTGACCCGACCGACGGCATCGTCGACGCTCTCGACCATCGCCGCATACTTGGCGTTTTTCTGGTTGGTCTTTTCCTTCGCCTGGTATTTTTTGGTAACGTCGGCTTTCGCTTGAATCGGCGTATGCACCGCGTAATTCGCCAGACAAAGAAAAAATGGTTTGTCGGCATGCTTGCGAATGAATCCCACTGCCTCGTCCGCTTCGCGGTCGGTTAGGTATTCACCCTTCTTGCGCCCCGGCAGATTGAAAATCCCGGCACGTAGCGTCTCGTGCCGGCCATTGGGCTGGTTGTACGGGTCAAAGTAACTCGGCGGTTGGCCGTAGTCGCAGCCGCCAAAGTTGAAATCGTAACCCTGCTCGGTCGGATACCAAGGGTCGGTACCAAGATGCCACTTACCGATATAGCACGAAACGTAACCTGCGGGCTTGAGTGCTTCGGCGATGGTGATTTCGCCCGATTCCATCCACAACGCGTTGGGTGGAACCCGCAACTTGCGGCCCTTCCACCTATTCGGCGGCCGCAGGCAAGGATTCACTTTGTCCGCCGGAATTGCGCCGCCTTGAAACCGCGAACGAATCCAATCCGTTACGAACAACCGCCCCGGATAACGTCCAGTTTGCACGGCGGCTCTTGTCGGCGAACAAACAGCACAGGCTGCATAGCCGTTGGTAAACCGCATCCCTTCGGCCGCGAGCCGATCAATGTTGGGTGTTTTCGCCTGCGGGTGCCCACCGAGGCAGCCAACCCAGTCGTTGAGGTCGTCGATGGCGACCAGTAAAACATTAGGCCTGCCGGATGGCGATGCGGCCGTCGCTGGTTCGGCCGTGACGGCAAATAGCAATAGGAACGTTGCCATGTTAGCCGGGCATGGTTTCAT
>JADFIX010000506.1:1763-4289 GCA_022566435.1 Planctomycetota bacterium | reverse complement strand
GAGCCGGCCGTAGCTCGCCCGATCCGGGCAATACAGCGTGATCGGCGGCGCATCGACCGGCGTAAGCTCGGCGCCGATGATCAGTTTGATACCGAATGATTTGGCGGCGCAATGGGCCCGCACCACACCGGCCAGCGTATTGCGGTCGGTGACGGCCAGCGCCGCATAACCCAATTCGGCGGCCCGCTGGGCCAACTCTTCCGGATGCGACGCACCGCGTAAGAACGAAAAATTGGTCTTGCAGCGCAGCTCGGCATACGCCCGATCACCCCCACACCGGTAGCTCGTACGCTTGGCCGGCGTGCGGGACAGCCCCTTGATGGGATGCGCGTGTTTGCCGAATTCTGGGCTATCTGGCATATTCTCTTATTTCAATAATAACACTTCTATAACTGTTTGTAAAACAAGGATTTACAAGAAGTGTTTTTACATTTGACACATATTCTTCCGGGTGTATACTTCTAAGGCAGCTACAAGTAGGAAGAGGATAAGGATTCGTACGATGGCAAAGAACAAGTATCGAGAAACGATCACTTACATCGAGGGGTGTGACGGCGAATTGAACGGTCCGAATCGACGACCGTTCTTTAAGATTCGTCTTGAAAAAGGGCAGGCTGAGCACTTGCTGCAACATTTGGAGAAATGCTCCGAATGTGATAATCGACAGTGGTTCACGTTGACGGCGACGCACGACAAGCCGAGGAGGTTGAGGCTCACTAAGGAACTCAGGGTTCCGGATTACGAAACTGCGGCGTCGTCCATCTACTTGCGTGGAGAGATTGTGCGTATTTCGGGCGACATTGGATCGTGCAACATCACCTTCTCTGGAGCGGTCGGTGGCCTGTTGCTGGCTCAGCGACTTCGTTCGGCTTGGCAGCGAACGCGGACATTTCTGGACATTCGCATCACCAGCCGGAAACGTAATCTGCTCGAGATGATTCCCGATACCGAGTTGGAGGCCGCCGAAAGTACGGAGCACCAGCGCCTCGCCGAGATGGGAGCGTCCGTCGCTACCGAAACTTGGCCGAACGAGGACTTCAGCGACTGGGAAGTCGTCGATGGCTAAACTCCGGCAAGGGGAGATTTGGTGGGCGAACCTGCCCGCGCCCGCCGGGCGACGGCCCGTCCTGCTCCTGACGCGAACCGACGCCGTCGAGCACATGGCGAACGTGACCGTTGCCCCACTGACACGCACCATTCGTGACATCGAATCGGAGGTCGTCCTTTCCACCGAGCATGGCGTGCCTTCCCTGTGTGCGATCTCCCTCGATAATATCGTGACCATCCCCAAGAAAATGCTGGATCGGCGGATCGCCGCGCTGGGTCGCGAAACGATGGAGGATGTTTTTGGCGCCGTTCGTTTCGTGTTCGCCATGGCGTGATCCATTCAATCGAACCATCCGTGTAGGAACCATCGACCGGTCGTGCGATCTCGGAAAATCCAGCCGCGACGACCGCCTTGCGTGGTCATGCGGTAGTAGTCGCGTTGGATATGCGGCCCGCGCCACCAACCGGTCTCGATTCGCTCCGGACCGACGCAGGTGGAGAGGGCATGTTGTGTGCCGTGGAAACGAATCGCGATCGGCGGACCTTCCGGCACCACGGCGGTCGCGGCAAGCTCCATCGGGTGTTCGAGCAGGCGAAGTGGTCGCGGACCCGACAGCTTCTCCTGAGCCGCAGGCTTCAGCCTGCGCGGCGTTTCCGAACGGTTTTTCGGCGGCGCATCCACCACCGATACATAACGAAACGCCCGCTCCGGTTGATGTTCGCTGAGCAGTTGCGGACGGACGACGACTTCGCCGCCCAGACGAGCCGTCAGGCGATCTAGAAGATCGCCCAACGCCCGAAAGTCACTCGCCTCGGTGGCGAACAGCTCGTCCTGCCAATCGTCGAGCGGATCGAGCTGCCGCGCCCATAGCGTCAACACGTCGGCCGGCGCGGGTAGACGCAATTGCTCGACCAGCACCTTCAACAAAGAACGCAGATGGACGCTCGATCGCGTCGGCTGTGACAGGTTGATGACCCGCGTGAGGTAGCGGGTTTGCGAACCCTCTTCCGTCTCCACGTCGGGGCAATCGAAGGTAACGAAAATCTCACGGGCCCCCACGTTGCGTTTTTCCAGACGCTCGCAAAATTGTATCGACGCCTGGCGGGCCGCTTCGATCAATACCTCGAGACGCGTCGTCGCCGCGCCAAGGGGAAAACGCACGCTCAACAGCGACGCGGGGCGATACGGTTTGAGCACTTCGACCGTGTTGCCCAGCGCCTGGTCCAACCGATCCAGCAATCCCTCGCCGAACCGCGAGGTAAGCGACGAGCGCGGCAAATAGAGTAGCGACGCGATCGTTTCCACCCCCACCAACGCCAACGACTCGGCGATTTTCGCATTAACTCGCAACGCCCACACCGGCAGCAGCGTGAGTTCCGTCGTCGTGCAACCCGCCGGCACGACCACCGCTTCATCGGGATGGGCGTGGGCCACCGCCCAGGCGGCGCCCAGTGTGTCCGCGATGGCACCCCGTGCGA
>JADFIX010000506.1:0-1753 GCA_022566435.1 Planctomycetota bacterium | reverse complement strand
CCTGCGCCGCAAGCCCAGTAACCGCCTGACGAAGAAGATTCGCTTCACCGTCGTACAACCGCTCGCAACCGGTGACGTCCACAATCAGCGTACTTTCGTCCTCGAGGTGAACGATCGGGGAATAGTTGCCCGCCCAGACGGCCAACGATTCGAGCCGGCGACGGTCGGCAGCGGGGTCGTCGTCGTAGGTGACCAGTTTCGGTGTAATCGCCTTCGCGGCGGCCAACGTCTGACCCCCGCGAACGCCCTCGCTCGCCGCGACATGATTGACGTGCGCGATGCGCAGGGATTGGCCGTGCGGCGTCACCGTGGCGACGGGGGAATTATCCCGTTCCGGCCACCGGTCGGTCGACAGGAACGGCATGTAGAGACACATCGCCCGTTTCATGATGCAAGTCCACCAGGATCGGTTCCACGGGCTTCCCTTCCCGAACCGTCATTAGTTCGATACGACAGTAATAAACGTCACGATCATTGCGGTAAGCACGGGCGGACAAGCCGCCCGTGGCACCCCCGGACAAGCCGCCCGTGGCACCCTTTGGCGATGTCTTGCCGGGTGGCATGGGCAAGCGCAGCTTGCCCGTGGGATCGTCGGAGTGCCACTGGTCCCGTGAATTTCGCAATGCAACCTGAGCCGCGGGCTTTGGAGCATTTTCCGTTTCTGTACTCCGAGCCGCAGGCTTCAGCCCGCGCGGTTTCTCGCCGTTCGATGTATCGCGAAGGGCGACGTACCCGGCACGACAAAACGGAAAATGCTCTAGCCTGCGCGAACGTTCCGATGAAACCCGCTCGGGTACCCCCGATCCCGCCGCGCCGGAACCGGTGCAAGACACTCCCTCTACCCGCATCCGAACGGCCGCGAAGCTTTTCGTTCGTCTACGCGCCGAACGGAGGATCAACCCGATCCCGCCCGTGCTTTCCGCCGCCAGTTGCAAACGGCGGGACTGACGATCGTCGAGTTGCGGCAACGCGGCGATGACCACCGCGACCGCGCGACAACGAAGGGCCTGGTCCACGACCCAGAACGCCTCCTCTCGACGACGCACGCGAACGACGATCAGCCGGTCGAGTTCGATCCCGTGCTGCCGGGCGGCCGGTGGATAAAAATCGTTCCCCGTATCCACCACGACGAGATAGCGTCGGTCATCTTGGTCGGCACGGGCGGGTCCCGGCGCGCTGGGACCCGCTGCACCCGTTGGCGATATCTTGCCGGGTGGCATGGGCAAGCGCAGCTTGCCCGTGGAATCGTCGAGACCAGTGCCGAGCACACGATCATCGCCGACCATCCCCACGCATCGCCCCGCGATGCGCAGCGCAAGTGTCATCGATCCGACACCCACATCGTCCGCCAGAATTTCCGTCACCGCCCCGCACGGCAGCCCCCCGTGCGGCAGGGCCGCATCCAGAGCGGCAAGCCCCGTGGGCACGAACCGCCTCGCCCACCCCGCCTGCTTGGCCCGCCGACGCCGATAGTCCTCCAGCCGCTCGCGAAGCCGCCCAACGCCGGGTGGCATGGGCAATCGCGACTTACCTGTGGGCTCGCCGGGTAGCATGGACAAGCCCGACTTACTTGTGGGCTCACCGGGTGGCATGGACAAGCGCAGCTTGCCCGTGGCGTCGTCGGGCGGCATAGGCAAACCCGACTTACCCGTGGACTCGCCGGGTGGCATGGGCAAGCCACTGCTGCAAACATCTTTCGAAACGCCCAGATGCCCATTGATGCAGTGTCTCGGTATTATTCCAGATCCAGATC
>JADFIX010000505.1 GCA_022566435.1 Planctomycetota bacterium | reverse complement strand
ATCCCGCGCTTGCGGCTATTCGGGTTCACCTGCTCGATGTCGCCGTAGATAAAATCCTCACCCCCACCGCCGAAAAGTAAGTCACCGAAGACGAAATAAAATGGGTTCGCGATATTGTAAACCTCCCCGCCGCCGCCGCCGTAGATGTAGTCGCCGCGGGCTCCGCCGAAAATGACGTCGATGTCCCCATCGCGGGGACCGCCCGTGGACGCCGGTTCGTCGCCGTGCAGCGTGTCCTCGCCGCCCTGCCCAAAGATAAAGTCACCGAAGGCGAGATTAAACGTTCCCGCGGTGTTTTTGATCTCGTCCCCCTCGCCGCACTGAATGGTGTCGTCGCCGCTGCCGCCGAAGGCGAGGTCGATGCCGTCCGCGGAGTAGATCGTGTCGTTGTCTTCGCCCCCGAAGGAAAGATTGCCGATCATGATCGTGACGCCATCGATCGTCAGGTCACCGCCGTCGTAGCCGCGCATCGTGTCATTTCCCTTGCCGCCGAAGAGCAGGTCCATGTCTTGTTCATTCACATTCACCGCCACCGCACAGCATTCTTCGACTGGGTTGCAGGGCGGCACGCCCCACTCCCCGTCACCGTGCAGGCAGTCGTCGCCCTCGCCGCCGAACAACAGGTCGCCTAACGCCAAGGAGACGACACCGATCGACACGTCGGTGCCCTGGCCTGCCGAGATGTTGTCCTTACCGGCGCCGCCGAAGAGCACGTCGAAGCCGTCCTTGCTGGTAATCGTGTCATCGCCGTTCTGGCCGAGCATGACGTTGCCAAGTACGACGTGGAAGGTGCCGATATCCAGGTCTCCGCCGTTGCCGCCGTGCATCTGGTCGCCGTCTCCGTCCTCGTTGCCGCCGAGCATCACGTCAATATACTTGTCGTCGGTGGTCCATAGGTCGTCGTCTTCGCCGTACATGACGTCGCTGCCGCCGCCGCCCAGCATCACATTGCCGAGGTCGATGGAGACGCCGAGGATTGAAACATGCTGGCCCGGCCCACCGTACATATGGTCATCTCCGTCGCCGCCGATCAGCACGTCGAAGCCGTCGTCGCCGTAGATCGTGTCATTGCCTGGGTCTGGCGGCAGCGACAAGTCGCCGATTAGTAGATCGATACCCTCCCCGCCTCGAAGCAGGTCGTCGCCGTTGTTACCGATGACGATATCGGACTTCATACCACCCTCGAGATGATCGTCGCCGTGCAGGCCGACGATCAGGTCGGTACCGTCCTCGCCGTATATGCAGTCCACGCCGAAGCCGCCGACCAGGATATCGGCGCCGTTGCCACCGAAGATTTTATTCGTGCCCAACCAGCCTAAGATCACATCGGAGCCGTCGTCGCCATACAGCAAGTCGTCGCCCGCCCAACCGACGATCGTGTCGTTGTCGCCGTTGCCGTGGATCAAGTCGTTGCCGAGCGTGCCGAGCAGCTTATCCTTGCCCGAACCGCCGTTAATCGTGTTCGTGGTCACGATCGAGGAACAGTCGGTGTTCCGACTATGCCCGACATTTGGTATCCCGCTATCCAGGATCGTCTGCGCGTCGCTTACAATCTGCCGGAGATCGGCCATCAGCAGGGCCGCTTCGCTTTCCAATGCCTTGGCTTTTCCGCCGATCTGCCTGATCACATCGTCCTGGTATGTCGCGCCGCCGTCCACGAAATGGGTTTGGGCGTAGACCGCGAGGCCGTTGCCCAAGTTGTCGTCGACGGCGTCCTCAATCATGCTTTGGAGGTCGGCGGCGAATTGCTCGGCGTAAACGACGAGCGCGTCGCCGTCTGCCACCAGGGCATCAGCTACGTACGCCAGAGTGTTAGGCTCCGTCTCGTCGGCCTGCGCCGCATAGACTTCGCCAACCGTCTCGAGAACGGGCATAGCGAGTATCTCGCCATCTTCAGCCACCTGATCAGCCTCGCATTCGCAGAGCGCCGCCAGCCTCTCGAAATCTTCGATCAGCCCCACCATACAATCGACGGTTCCCTCGATGTTCGGGCAGACGTCGGGGCACTCTTCGTTGGGGGGACAGTCGTCGATATGCTCTCCGTTTGACCCGACCACGAACGGCTCGTTCTGGTCGCAGTCGTTGAGCAAGGGATCGAGCTCATTCGCGAGCTTTTCGATTTCGTTTATCAGCGTCTCGGCGCTCGTGGGGGAGGTCGGGTCGCTGTCGGGAGAGAACATCCCTTGTGCCACCGCACATTTATGGAGCGCTTTGGCCCGGTTGCGCAGGTTTTTCGCTTCGGCGACGAGGTCTTCCGCGCCCAGTTCGAGGTCCGTCTTGGCGTTTTCCATGAGCAAAACCGCATCGGCGGCCAGGCCCGCTTCGGCGTCTATGATCAGCGCCGCAGCCTGAGTGATCAGCCCCTCGCGCGTCGCGATAACCTCGTCGGCGACCGGATCAATTAGTGTCGTCTTAAAGTCCTGTACGAAAACGGCCGCCGGCTCGACGAAGTCAGTACGAATACGCTTGAGCAGCGTCACGGCCTCGGATATCATGTCGCCGCTGGGCCCGCGAAGACGACCCGTTACACCGAGCAGCGTGAGCACCGTATTCACCTGGTCCGTCAGTTCGCTCGCCCCAGCCACCAAGTCCAAAAAATCGAGAACCGCTTGTATACTCAGGCTGCCCGTTCCGCCTACGAATTTGTCGTCCTCGTTACCCAGGTTGATATCCAGCGGGCAGAGCCACGCCACAGCGCCGTTCACGTCGTCGAATACGACGAGATCCTCGCCGCCGAAGGTGTTCACGTGAATCGAATCGAAATCAGCCAGATTGTGGGGTTCGCCAGGCATGTTCCCCACGAAGACTTCCACGACGGCCGGATTGCCGTCCTGCAGTGCGAAACGGATGTTGTCGTCGCCCGATGTTCCGTTGATGAGCAGTGGTAGGTTATCACCCGGTGGGCGGCAGAACGTGATTGGCGTGGGAGTTCCCAGGACGTTGCACATCGTCCCGAGTTCGAGGGTGCCGAACTTATAGTCGAGGGTATGCTGCTCGAGGATACCCGCCGCCTTTTCCAGTTGGGCCGGCGTCGGCGGATCGCCCGGTTGGTGAATCATCACCCACGCGGTGGCGAAGTGTTTCTGCGAATCCGTAGAATTCGGTATGCGCGGGCCGGCCGCCTCAATGATGTTCGCCGAAGTGATCGCCGTGATCGGTCCGAAGTAATCCGAACGGCAGTCGGAGTCGTTCATGTACCGAAACTCGGAATTGCCGGCGTCCATCTCATCACCGGACTGATACCCCATCAGGTACAGGTCCGCGTAGCTGAAGACGCCGCCGATATCGGCGTTAAAGCACATATTCGACACACAGGTCCCGTCGGGCGTGGTAGGCGTGGGCACTAACTCTGCGGGCCAGACGCCAAACCATTCCCGGATTCCCAACGCCGAACCCTGACCGTCAACCTTTTCGTACCAATGGAATATATCATCGCCTCCACAAACGGTGTCATCCCCCTGGAGCTGACGACCGTCGACCAGCTCGGGAAGGAACATGGCGAAGCGATGCTCGAACTCATGGGCCAGTAGCAGACGAGTGAAACTCGCCTCGACCCCATCGCCGGGTTCCCACCTCGGAGTGTTATCAAAACGGAGACGGTCGATGTTCCACATCATGACGTAGCCTTCGACGTCCGCGCTCGCCAGTCCGAGGTAGTACCGGATATCGAACGCGGGCAGGCCGATACCGCTGCTTACGTCATTGAAAACCGGTAGATGGAATGCCGCCACGGGCGTGTCAAACCACGTCTGATGATCGGCGTCGAAGTTCATCCAGAACCCGATGAAATCGAAATTGTCGCCGTGGGCGGCCAGCACCGCATTCGCTGCCTGGACCATGAGGGCATTCAGCTGCGCACTGGTATAGTTTGTCAACAGAAGTCCCGCTGTGTCCTCGAACAGGAAGAGGTCATCCGGCCCCAGCGGGCCGACCCCCATCATCAGAGGCTCCTGTCGTGGAGCCACTTCGGGCAAAGGTGCGATCGAGGGATCAGGCACTTCTCCCCTTGCGACCCCCTCCAGGAATTGCGCAAGGAAGATGCCAGGAGCCTGTGTTCCGCAGTCGAACTCAAAATTGGTTAAGTGGATCTCTTCCGGCCCAAGGCCCTCCGGGTCCTCTGAGACGGCGCTGCCACCTCCGCCAACCAAAGATGCCCCAACCACGGCAGCAAACCAGACCTTCGTCCTCATCATTAAACCCTCTCCTCATTCAGTGCCAATCGAAGACACTTAGAGGTGACCCGCGTTGTGGTGCAGCCGGTGATCGAACCACACGTAAGCATCGCAGCT
>JADFIX010000504.1 GCA_022566435.1 Planctomycetota bacterium | reverse complement strand
CTGTCGCCGTCGAATTCGGCCACGGCGAAGGAGTCGGGGCCATTTCCTGCCGCGAAGGAGACGGCGGCCTGAAAACTGCCGTCGCCGTTGCCGAGCAGCACGCTGACGTCGTCGCTGCTGAAATTAGCGGTGACGAGGTCGAGCACGCTGTCGCCGTCGAGGTCAGCTACGGCCACGGATCGAGGGGATTCGCCCGCCGCGAACGAGACGGCCGCCTGGAAGCTGCCGTCGCCGTTGCCCAGCAGCACGCCGATCCAGTCCTGACGCCCCAATTCGTCGCGCAGGCGGCAAAGCGAGCGAAGCAATCAGGTGCTGCTCGAGCGCATCGCCTCCACCAACGTGCAACATCGCGAGGCAGCGTGTGCCAGAAGTCTTCACCGCAGCGAACGTGCAGCAGAAACTCGCGATAGATGTCCTTGCGCTGCTGCGTGTCGAGGTAGTCTGGATGCGTCAACATCAACGCCATGCCCGACCATTGCTTGATGAACTCCAACTTCTCCCTCCAGATTCGATCGCTCTTCTCGCCAAGCGTGAGCAGCAACGTGTGATCCTGCGGCATCGTGTAGGGCAGTTCTACAAAGCGGCCTGCAATGAAAGGCCACATGCCGCCAACTCCGCCCGGCATCGCTTGAAACGGATCAACGTCGAAGCAGGACGAGTCAAATTCGATATCCAGCGCCTGCATCCATCGAAGGTTACGATGGGCCATCGGCGCGCGGAATCCAGCGGCGCCGTAACGCTGGATGGCGACATTGATTGCTTGGGCTCGCTTATGGAAATACGACTCTGACCAGAATAGCGCGCCATCGCGATTGAAGCCGTGAATGCCGATTTCAAAACCTCGCGACCGTAAATCGTCAAGCAACCCTTGGTCGACCGCGTACATGTAGGGCGCGATATTCCACGACGGCCCGATCCTAACATCCCAGAGTCACGCGGTTTGATCTTGGCTGCCCGAAGCGAGGATGCTGCCGTCGGGGCTGAACGCTAGGCAAGATACGGGCGCTAAATGCCCTTTCATCGTGGCCAGCTGATTATTCGTGCGCAAATCCCACAGGCTAATCGTTGAATCGATGCTGCCAGCGGCCAGCGTCCGTCGGGGCTGAATTCGAGCGTCTCGATCTTCGATGTGCGCCGTGTCCAGAACACGGCGACTTGCTCGCGCTTGACAACACCCCAAACCATGATCGGATAGTCGTACTCGTTGCCGCCAACCGGGCGAACGCGTCCAACCGAGGCCGCCAAGTACTCCTCATCCGGACTGAATGCCATGCTGTTCAAGATGGCCTCTGTTTCGAGCTGTGCGATCACTTTCCCTGAGTGGTCTCGCAGATCGACGCCGACAGTGCTGTCCGTGGCAATGAGTCCCCCGTCAGAACTGACGGCAATGCGTTGAAAGGAGCTCGGGAGATCCTTAACGACTGACATTTGCTGGGACGACCTGATGTTCCACTCCCACAGGTCGCCACCCCATGGTCTGCGGATGGCTCGCTTGGCAAATGTGAACTTGAAATCCCCACGACAATGAGTGCGTTTCCCGATTGAGTGTAGGCAAAACTCGTTGGAAATGTTCGTTCGGTCCCTTTAGTTCCGCCAACATGCTTGCCGCTCTGCGTGTCCCGGACGTCGATGCTTCCCGATCTCGATACGGCAAAGGTCTGACCATCTGGTCCGAACGCGCACACGTCAGGCGGCGCGAGAGAGGCCGACTCGAGCGTAATCTGGTGCGGTGCTACAACCAAATTCCAAAGCTGCACCTGACCGTTTCCTTCGGCATCCACTCCAGCCACGGCGAGGTTCTCGTCATCCACAAAGCCCAGATCTCCGATCCCTCCGGGATGATCCCCCGGAAACAGCTTTTGCCGCCCCGAAGACGTTTCCCATACTCCAGCGAAGCGGCCGATTGTAGCGGCCAGCAGCGTTCCATCGGGACTAAACTTGACTTGGTGAAACGGACGCACGTCTTGGATCAACGTGCTGCGCAGCTCTCCATTGGGCATGTTCCAAAGTTTGATCTCACCGATCCGATCATAATTTGGCCCTCGGAGCCCCTAGGCTTGTCCCGTTGCCGTTGCCAACGTCTTTCCGCTCGGATCAAAGGCAAGTGACGTGATGCTCTCATCGTGAGCGGCAATACTGGCGTGCAAGTTTGCCGTCACGCTGTCATGCAGGTTGACACGACCGCCGAGTCCTCCCGCAGCGAACGTCTTTCCATCTGGGGCGAAGGCGAGGCAGTACACAGACGTGCTTTTCTTCGTGACCCGTGCCCGACGTGACTCCATGTCCCTCAATCTAATCTCGGCATCCTCTTCTCCGTTCGGTATTGTCAACATTTCTTGGCTTCCGTAGGTCGCCGACGCCAGGGTTCGGCCGTCGGGACTGAATGCAATGGCGGAAACCGGCTGCTTATGTCCACTCAGGGCTGCAATCAGCTTCCCGGTTTCCATGTTCCAGAGCTTGACGGATTGGTCCCAGCTTGCCGTCGCCAGCGTCTTGTCATCCGGGCTGAACGCGAGGCTTGTGATCGGTTCCTCGTGGCGCTGCGCATTGGGTAGGACAGATTGCTCGCTGCGCATGTTCCAGGCGGTTACGTAGTACGCGCTGGCTGACGCCAGAAGCTGGCCATCCAAACTGACCGCCATGGGGCCATTGCCGCCGATTCCACGTATAGTGCGGTTCTTCCAACGCCGACACTGTCTTTCATAATACCGCCAGCCAGCATTGCGAAGATCCAGTGGGCAGGAATTGCAATCGTGAAGCAAGCCCGGGGCCTGGCCCGGATCAGACTGGTAGCATGCGTCCACGCGAAGTAATTGAGCCGAACATAGGGCACGGCGGGTCCGATCCAGTTGCCGGTCTGTCTTCGCCTTTTCTTGCTGGAGTTGTTCCAGCGCTTCGCCCTTTTGTCGGGCACTCTCAGCCGCTTCTTCCGCGCTGTCGTCGGCCATCTCTTTTTCGGGTCTTCCGCAGAATTCGTGGGTGATAAATGGTTCTTGCCGATCATCGCCAGCCCGCTAGACCTCCGCTCAGGCTCGACAAAGGGGGCCGCCCCTCGCGCCTCTGCCGTCGCATCGACCCTCAGATCCGCGGGGCGAAGGGCCGATGCGACGGCGACGGCGGAGGGGCTCATCGGTACCCATTGGTGGAAGGTTGTTCATGAATCCTGAGCAATTCGGAGCCTTCAACGATTTGCCCCCTGAATCGTCCGCCCTGCAAAAACAGTGAAATTCCCGCGAAAACCGGCGTGAACCTGCTCATTCCAGCCAAATCTCACCCACGACTTCTGCGGACGAGGCTGTTTTTCAGCCCCTGGAAGTTCTGAAGCCGCCTTATTCTGATCAGGCGTTTCTATGGAGATCGCTGTTGGCGCGGTTTAGCAATAATGCCTTTCCTTTTTTGGCTCATCCGGGTTCAGCGTACATTTACGTAACCTATTTGAAGCATGGGGGGTTTCATTCACTTTACAGGGACTCCCGCGAGCCCCTTCCGCCTTCGCCCCGCGTTTCCTGAGGTCGATGCGATGGTGACGGTGGAGGGCCGTGCCCCTTTTGTCGAGTCCGAGCAAAGGCTTGCACGGCGTCGTTAGTAGTGGCGATCCTCTCCGCGCGCTTTGGCCGGATGCACTTTTTTTGGATCCGTCATCGGCATAACGACAAGATTCGTCCATGCCATTTCACGCCGATGTTCGATTTCGCACTAATCATCCCATGTCGCAGTTACCGGCCGGTAAAGCAAGAAGAATTCTTTTTCCACCCAATAGACGTCTCGTTGCGTCGCGTACACGAGTTCATAACCCAGGCTCAAGGGGTCTTCAAGCTGAAAGGTTAGCAGAAGCCACGGGCGCACAGGGAGCGACGACAGCCGCTCAGCGATGTCGGCGTCCGATGCCGGTTGAAAAGAGGCAAATTCGTTCGTGGGAAGGTGAACGGATTCGTAAGTCATCGTTTCCAGAAACAGGAATTTACGGTCGGGCAAAAAGCCGAGCAATCCCTCAGCATGCGACGATCGCCATGTTGCAATTGGCGTAGCCGGTTCGAGCTCTCCGACGACCAACGAAGCTTCGTAGGCGCCCGAGAAGTTCAACCTATACTCCTTGGCGATCGTGGCGGGTACGATGCAACATCCGATCAACAACGATCCGAAGACCACTTGCTCCGCCGACCAATCCATCGTCGGCTCGGTTGCACCTAGAGTCTCCCTTTCGCGTCGACGAATCCAAAGGCCTGTAACAAGGAGCATGGTCGCCAACCCAAGGTGGTATTGTGAAGGGCCGTCATACACGAATACAT
>JADFIX010000503.1:306-4290 GCA_022566435.1 Planctomycetota bacterium | reverse complement strand
AAAGTTTGCGAGATAACCACGTAGTCGAACTTGTCGTTGAGTTGATGAATATCCTCGCCGGGCATGCAAACGAAGCGGTACGATTTATGGCGAGTGCGGGCCATGTTGACCAACCGCTCGCTCAAGTCGACGCCGACGCCGCAGGCGGGACGAAGCGCCGCCAACAGATCGCCCGTGCCGCAACCGATTTCCAGCACCCGCGAGTCCGGCTCGACGATCGTCGCCAGTCGCTTGCGGATTCGTTGATGGTAGTAGTGCGTCTTGCTGATTCGACCGGTTTTGGACAAGTGATCGTAGCAGCGAACCACGGCCTGTCGCCAACGATCCACAGCGCCGACGCCGCACGGCGCGGTGGCTTCGGGGAACGTGGCGGCGGTAGAGGTCGGAGCTCTGCGAAGTGCCGGCTCAGCGGGCCGATCGATTGTGGTCATTGTCTCGGTGTTTATGATCAAACGTCCGAAAAGAGTGCCGGTAATAGTCTTGCGAATCGTGCTCGGTGCAAAGCGGCTGCACCGACGATTTGTTATCGGCGGTTGACGGGCCCGCCTTGTCTTCTAACCGAGACCGGCCACGAATTGTCCGCGTCCACGGCAGGCGTCCCCCTGAGGCTTGTTGTCTTCCGATTCGCGCCAGGTTTCCGATCCTAAGTCAATTCCCACCCGCGAGGTTCCGATATTACACGCGATCGAGCGGTGTTCTTGACGTGGGAGCGATTGGACTATGCCGACAGATGAGCGACGACTAGCCTTGGGAGTGATTGGATGTGGACACTGGGGTCCGAACCACGTTCGCGTGTTCAGCGAGCTCACGCGGTCGCACGTGGTCGCATGCGCGGACTCGAATGCCGAACGATTGGCATCAATTCGCCTACGCTTTCCAACGGTCGACACGATAGAAGACTATGAACAGATTCTCGATGACAATCGAATCGACGCGGTCGTGATTGCCACGCCGACCTCCACCCATGCGGAGATCACCCGCCGAGCCCTCTTGGCGGGTAAGCACGCCCTGGTGGAAAAGCCGCTTTGTCTCACAAGTCAGGAAGCGGCCGAATTGGGCGTCTTGGCGGAAAAAGCCGACCGCGTCCTGATGGTGGGGCACGTGTTTCTCTTCAACGATGCCATCATGCATCTGCGCGAAAGGATCCGCGCCGGCGAACTCGGCAGGATCCACTATCTGGACGCGGCCAGAACGAATCTCGGCCCCGTGCGCGGTGACGTCAATTCACTGTTCGATCTGGGCACACACGATATTTCCATCTTCAACTACCTGCTCGACGCCGTACCGGTCGAGGTCTCGGCGCTGGGTCGCTGCATCTCACAGGAATCGATCGAAGATGTTTGCTTCACCACACTTAAATACCCTGATGGCACGCTGGGCCACTCGCATGTCAGTTGGTTGAACCCGCGAAAGGTACGCACGATGACCGTCATCGGCGAGCGGAAGATGGCCCACTGGGACGACGTCGATCCGTCGGAGACCCTGCGCATTTACGACAAGGGCCTGAAAGAGCCGCCGTACTACGATTCATTCGGTGGGTTTCATTGCAGTTTGCGCAATGCCGATATGCACGTGCCGGCCATTCCGTCGCGAGAGCCCCTGCGGAACCAGGCGGAAGCCTTCCTCGACTGGGTGTTGGAGGGTCGCGCCGCCCCGTCCGGCGTCCGCGAAGCCTGGGACATTGCCAGGGTGCTGGGTGCGGCCGCACGATCAATGCGACAGGCCGGTGTCATGTGCCGTGTGGATACGGTTCCGGCGGCGACCGTGATGCCGACATCGATGAAAGCGGATCAAGTGTTAATCGCCCGCGGTCGTCCGAACACCTCGGACGCCAAGGCGACGGCAATCGAGAATGTACCGGATCACCCCGTGTGGTGAACCCACCGCATTAGACGTCTCTTCGGGCAGCTTGCTTCCTCGAAGGGTTCCCTTGTTTGATTCGTATCGCCGGCGGGCACAATTGGGAATGTACAAATCCAAGCGAATCATCGCCGTCGTACCGGCCTACAACGAGGAGGTGCGCATTGCGCGGGTCGTGGAACGGACCGACTTTCGTGTGATCGATCGTTTACTCGTTGTCAATGATGCTTCGACAGATCGAACGGCCGAGACCGCCCGCGGTAAGGGGGCTGATGTACTGACCCTACCACAGCGGTCCGGCGTGGGTGCCGCCATCCGCGCGGGTATCCAATTCGCACGCGATCAAGGTTTCGACATCGCGGTCGTGATGGCCGGCAACAACAAAGACAACCCCGCCGAAGTTCCGCGCTTGCTCGATCCGATCTGCGAGGACGGCTTCGATTTCGTCATCGGATCGCGCTACCTGTCCGGCGGTCAATGTGGCGGCGATATGCCGTTTTATCGCCGGATCGCCACGCGATTGCATCCCTTTCTGCTCGGGCTGTTCGCGCGAAAGAAACTCACCGAAAGCACGAACGGGTTTCGTGCGTTTCGCTTGGATCTGTTTGACGATCAGCGTATCAGGTTGGACCAGCCTTGGCTCGATGCCTATGGGTTGGAAGTCTACATGTTGTGGAAGGTGCTCAAGCTGGGCTACAAGCACAAGGAAGTCGCCTGCACGAAAAACTATCCGCCGCGATCCCAAAGCCAAACCAAAATGACGCCGATCATCGGCTGGTGGAGCATCCTGCGCCCCGTTTTTCTCTTGGGGCTCGGGATTCGACAATGAAAGGAGCTACGATGTCTTCCATTCCGTTGGTAAATCTCAAGACCATGCACGATGAACTGCGAAGCGAAATCGACTCGGCCATCGGCAAGGTCATCGACGGCAACGGCTTTTGCCTGGGGCCCGCGGTGGAATCGTTCGAGCAGGCGTTCGCGGATTACTGCGGCGTCAAGCACTGCATCGGTGTGGGCAGTGGTTTGGATGCCCTGACGCTCATGCTGAAAGGCTCGGGTATCGGATCCGGTGATGAAGTGATTACCCAGGGCAACACCTTCGTCGCCACGGCGCTGGCCATCCAACATGCCGGGGCCACACCGGTACTCGTCGATCACGATCGGGACACGTACAACTTGGATCCGCGCCGTCTGTCACAAGCCATTACATCGCGCACCAAGGCGATCCTACCGGTTCACCTTTACGGTCAACCTGCGGACATGGACGCGATCCATATCATCGCGCAGGAACACGGTCTGCTCGTGCTGGAAGATGCCGCACAGGCGCATGGTGCGATGTACAAGGGCCGGCGCTGCGGCAGCTTAGCAGGCGCGGCCGCGTTCAGCTTCTATCCGGGCAAGAACCTCGGCGCGTTGGGCGACGGCGGCGCGATCGTCACTGACGACGATGAGCTGGCCGACTGGGCGCGGACGGCGCGGAACTACGGTTCGCGCGTGAAGTATCAACACACGCTACGCGGCTACAACACGCGTCTGGACGCCATTCAGGCGGCCGTTCTGAGTGTCAAGCTAAAACGATTGGATGAATGGAACCGTACTCGTCGCGCACGGGCGGCGCTTTACGACGATCTTCTCTCGTCGATAGGGGTGCACATACCCATCGTGCTGAAAAACGTGGAACCGGTCTATCACCTTTATGTGATCCAGTGTCCCGAGCGAGATGGCGTTTTGAAATCGTTGCAGGAGCGCGGCATCGGCGCCGGCATTCACTACCCCCGCTCGATCCTCAGCCAGCCGGCATTCGCAAAGGGTTGCATCGTGCCCCAACCATTGACGCATTCGGACAAATCTTGTCACGAAATCTTGTCGCTACCGCTTTGTCCATACATCACCGAAGAGCAGGTGCTCGAAGTCGCGGAGTCGATCAGAAGCCTGGTCGGCGAGCGGGCCACTCCCTAAACGGTCGTGGTACTGATATTCGAGAGCGTCGCCTTCACGCCCCTTATCCAGTCGCGTTCAGGCTTATGGTCAGCCCGCATATTTGACGTTGGCGATACACAAGCGCCGTTTCCGGAAAGGTTCTGTCAGAATTGGCTCCCCTCTTTGCCAAGTCGCAAGATCCCG
>JADFIX010000503.1:0-296 GCA_022566435.1 Planctomycetota bacterium | reverse complement strand
ATCCCGGCCCATCGGGGGAGGGGTTGGGGAGGTCCCGGATTCGTCATGTAACCCCCCTGAATCCCCTCTTGAAAATGGGGGGACTACACGATGCAACCGTCCTGAAAATGGAACGAGTATGTCAACGAAGCCATCATCCCACCCGTAATTGGACAATGATCACGCTTGCCCTATCATCCGCCGCCATCATGCTGCGTCTGGAGAACCTTCGCAAAACGTTCGGCGATATCGTTGCCGTCGATGACCTCTCGCTGGAGATTCATGCCGGTGAAGTCTTCGGGCTGCTCGGTCCCAAC
>JADFIX010000502.1 GCA_022566435.1 Planctomycetota bacterium | reverse complement strand
AAACCGCGCAGGCTGAAGCCTGCGGCTCGGAACACAGAAACGGGAAGTGCTCTAGTCAGGGCCGCCCATAGATTCGGTCCGTTGACCTGAACGCAGCGCCGCACCGTGGTGGCAATGTTCGCGTACCCGTCCAGCCGATGGCATAGGCTTGTTGCCGTAGCCCGTAAACACCCCCGCTTTCCTGGAGCGACGAAGGGGAAGATGGACAGCGGTCTTCCCGTTCGTGCTCATTCGCGCGCCCTACTCGGTTGCTCGAATTCGGTCGCGGTCAGTCGCTTCGTGCCTCCTCTTAGGTCGCCCCCAGTCGCTTCGTCGTTTCACGCGCCCTATCCCTTCGCACTAGCTATCCTCTCGCACTCAGCCTTCAATCGCTTCGTCGCTTCGTCGAACGTCCCCCCACCCTTCGGGAGTACCCGAAGAATGGGGCACCCGCTTCCCCTTCGTGCTCATTCGCGCGCCCTACTCGGTTGCTCGAATTCGGTCCCGGTCAGTCGCTTCGGCGCTCCGTCGCTCCGTCGCTTCGTCGCTTCCTGAATCGTCCCCGTTGACGCACGCGCGTCGGATCGCTAAGAAGTGCGTGGCCGTAGACCGCGTGCGATTTTCCCGGTCTACCGACGCAAGACGCTCCAGGAGGTGTACGTTGAAGGATTGCCGTGCTGACCGACTCTCTAAGCTGCCGCCCTACCTGTTCGTAGAAACCGATCGCAAGAAGCGGGAGGCCATGGACGCCGGGCGCGACGTCATCGACTTCGGCGTCGGCGATCCCGATACGCCCACGCCGGACTTCATCGTCGATCGAATGTCGGAAGCCATTCGCGATCCGGCCAACCATCCGTATTCGTTCGGCATCGGCATGGAAGTCTTTCGCGAGACAGTCGTTCGCTATTTCGAGCGGCGGTTCGGCGTCGGCTTCGATCCGAAAACAGAGGTCATCGGCCTGCTCGGATCGAAGGAGGGCATCGGGCACTTGCCGACGGCCATCGTCAATCCCGGCGAAGTCGTGCTATGCCCCGAACCGGGCTATCCGGTGTATGTCGCCGGCACGATCTTCGCGGGTGGCGAACCCTACACCATGCCGCTTCGCGACGAGAACGGCTGGTTGCCCTTGCTGGACGAAATTCCGGCCGACGCCGCGCGGCGCGCGAAGCTGATGTATCTGAATTATCCGAACAATCCCACGGCCGCCTTGGCCGACCGCTCGTTCTTCGAGAAGGTTGTGGCCTACGCCCGCGAGCATGATATCATCATCGCCCATGATGCGCCGTACATCGACTTGTACTACGGCGGCGAAAAGCCGGTCAGCATCATGCAAATCCACGGGGCTAAAGACGTGGCCATCGAGTTGCACTCGCTCTCCAAAACCTTCAACATGACCGGCTGGCGGCTCGCCTTCGCCGTCGGTCGCGCCGACGTGCTGGCCGCACTCGCCAAGGTCAAGAGCAACATGGACTCCGGGATTTTTCAGGCGGTTCAATACGCGGGCATGGCCGCCCTTGACGGCCTCGAGCGACCGGAGATCAAAAATCTCATCGCCATGTACGAGCGGCGGCGTGATATTCTGGTCGCCGGACTGCGCGAGTCGGGCTGGCCGTGTAATTCACCGGAGGCCACGCTCTACGTCTGGGCCAAGTGCCCTGAAGGCAGCGACTCGGAGACTGTTGCCGATCGGCTGCTCGCCGAGTCGGACGTGGTGGTGATCCCCGGCACGGGACTCGGGGCGACGAGTAAGAATTTCGTGCGTTTCTCGCTGACCGTGCCGGAAGACCGCATACGCGAAGCCGTGAAGCGCATCACGAGTTTGTCCTGGTAGGCACTTCGATGGACGAACGCCAAACGGACAGTGTCCCACCCGAGCCGCGGGCTTCAGCCCGCGCGGGTTTTCTGCACGCCGCACATTCCGCAAACGAGCAGGAAAATCGTTGTCCAAGTATTTCCCACACTGCATACCTTGGGTTGGGATCCAACCTGGGCGATCGGCTGGGGTCACTGCGGGCCGCCGTCTACGCGCTCGACAAGCACGACGGCATTCGTGTTGATAGGGACCACGGGGTCGCAGCAGTGTACGAGACCTCGCCGGTCGGCGGTCCGCGGGATCAGCCCTTGTATCTTAACTCGGCGGTGCGCATCACAACGACTCTCGATCCCCATTTCCTATTGTTTAGCATTTTGCATATCGAAAGCGATTTGGGTCGCGAGCGCGGCGAACGATGGTCGGCCCGAACGATCGACATTGACATTTTGCTCTACGACCATCTCACGCTCGACGAAGAACGCCTGACGATTCCCCATCCGCGCCTCCACGAGCGACGTTTCGTCCTCGCACCGCTCAGTGACATCGCGGGCGATATGACGCACCCCGGGCTTGGACTTTCAATCCAAGAACTTGCTCGAAAGCTGGACGTCAACGGTCCCAGCGAACGGGTCGTGCGTCTCCCGGATCAACTCTTGCTCGTTCGCCCAACCCCTCCTGCTGCGAAGCGCTGACCATCAAATCGCTAGCCGCTCGAGCTCTGCGCTCTCGGATCCCCAGAATGACTTATCGTGATTCGAAATGCTCTCCTGGCGACCTCGACGGCCATCGTATTGCCACCACATCACCGACTCGACATCGCAGCCTCAAACGCCGCGTAGTCATCCAAATCAACGTCATCGTCGGACTCGAAGTCGAAGATGCGACAACAGGGCGACAAATCCGCGGCCCCACTACCGCTCAGGCAGTTCTGCAAACCGGCGAAGTCCGCCAGGTTGACGAGTCGGTTGTGGTCGTAATCGCCCATAAGCAGCGCCAGACCGGTCACCGGATAATGGTAGCCCAAATCGACGATCCCCGTGTCGGTTGCCTCATCGGTTCTCGTCGTCAGTGTACTGAGGCCCAGGTTCGCCACCGTGTCGCTGCCCACATCGATGCACGGACTGTCGATGGCCTGCCCCGCGCTCGCCCGGCTCAGGTAGAAACAGCCGCCCGGACCCAGCGCGAAGAGCGGGTCGATGTCCATATTGCCTACGCCTTCATACCCACCCTGGACATTGCTGTAAGTAATCGTCGGCGAACTTGAAGAGTTGTCTATTTGCGGAGAAACGTTGTCCCAAAATATGCTGTTGGTCACCGTCGGGTTGCTCGATCGATTGTGCATCGCGCTGCCGTCGCCACTACCCCCTGCGTTCTCGGTGAAAGTGCAGTTGATCACCCACGGAAAGCCGCCGACGTTTTCCATGCCGCCGCCACCGGCAAACCGGGTCCAGTTGCCGATGAACATGCAGTTGATCACCACCGGGCTGCCGCCGTTGTTCATCCCGCCACCGCCGTGGATGGCCCAGTTCCCGTTGAACGTGCAATTCCTTACCGTAGCGCCGCGGCCGGAGTTGCTCATCCCGCCGCCGAACTCGGCCATATTTGCAGTAAACGTGCAGTCGGTGATTGTCGGGTCTCCGTATTCGTTGTACATACCACCGCCGCTGTTGCCGAGGGCCGAGTTTCCCCTGAACGTACAGTCAGTCACTGTCGGGCTGCTGTCTTCGTTGTACATCCCGCCGCCTCTGCCGAATGATCCGATAGCCGAATTCCCGCTGAACGCGCAGTGGGTCACCGTCGGATCGCTGCCGTCGACGTTATTCATCCCGCCGCCATCGTTGCCGGCCGAGTTCCCGCTGAACGTGCAGTGGGTCACCGTCGGGCCGCTGTCGCAGTCGTTGTTCATCCCGCCGCCGTGTCCGCTGGCCGAGTTCCCGCTGAACGAGCAATTGGTCACTGTCGGGCTACTGAGGCTGTTGCCCATCCCGCCGCCGTCGCCGCCAAAACCGTTTTGGGTCGAGTTCCCGGTGAATGTGCAGTCGCTCACCGCCAGGTCACTGAAAAATTCGTTGAACATTCCGCCACCCGTGTAACCGACCGAGTTGTCGGTGAACGCGCAATTGGTCACCGTCGCGGTGCTATTCCAGCTGTACATCCCGCCGCCCTCGAGTTCGGCCGAGTTGCCGGTAAACGCGCAGTCGCACACCGTCGCGCTGCCCGCACTGTTGTACATCCCGCCGCCGAAGTTCGCCGAGTTCCCGCTGAACGTGGAGTGGCTCACCGTCGGGCTACTGCTTTCGTTAAACATCCCGCCCCCACCGTCGCCGTCGGCCGAATTGACGCTGAATGTGCAGTGGCTCACCATCGGACTGCTGCTTGTGTTGTACATCCCGCCGCCGGAGCTGGCCGAATTCCCGCGAAACCTGCATTGGCTCACCGTCGGGCTGCTGTAGGAGTTGTACATCCCTCCGCCGTAGGTTGCGTCTCCTCCCGTTAGGGTAAAGCCCT
>JADFIX010000501.1 GCA_022566435.1 Planctomycetota bacterium | reverse complement strand
AGACGCCGCCAAGACTAGCGCGCCCCCCAAGAGAACGATCGCGCATAACAAAGATCGCCCCTGGGAGCCGGGTTTTACCGCGTTGTACAATTCGGCACTCATATCGAGGCCATGCTAGCGGAGCACTTGATTCGGCTCAATCAGTGGCATCAATCGTAAGAAAAGCGCGCTACCTGTGTTTTCGGCGCTCGCGACGCTTCATAATCGAAGGCCGCGTATTGTCCGTAATCGGAGCACTGATGGGATAGGCCGACTCGCTTGTTCGCCCGCACTGTGTATTACCGACCTTGGGTGCAAAAAGTCGCGCGAATCAGGTCGAATCACACGATTCGCACGACCTAACTTGCTGTTAAAGTATTGACGCGGATAGGTTTATGTTTAGTTTCTACGTTCATCGGGACGGGCGGCGTTCCTATTCTTCCGCCGTCTCGCTAACAGGTGACGATTCCGTGAGACCTGTGTTTCTCAGAATGCCCTGTTGCCCTATACTGGTTTCGGCGCGTGCGGCGGTTGGAACGGATTCGCGCGGCGCGTCGTTCGTTTGGAGGCGTTGGTCGCCATCCGCCACCGACCGGTTCGCCGGAGAGCGGATCTTTCGACGGACCGAGTTTGTCGGTCGAATCAGGCTTCGAAGGTTATGCGTGCTCGCGGCAGAGCGAGATGGAAGCCTGAAGAGAGAACGAAGGGACCCGGGACGTAGTCCCGGAGTTGGGAGGATTCTCAGTGCAGTTTCAATTGACGGCACGACATGTAGAGGTCACGGACGACGTACGCAATTATATTCAGGAAAAAGTGGACAAATTGCCTCGATTCTACGACCGGATCCACGAGGTGGAGGTCGTGTTGGATCACCAATCAGAGCAGTTTTCGGTGGAGATGATCGTCCGCACAGATAGGCGGCACACGATCGTTGCGAGCGAAACGGGGCCGGACACGTTCGCTTTGGTCGATTTGCTGACCGACAGGCTGGAACGTCAGCTCACAAAACACAAAGAGAAGAATCGAAACCACAAGCATGATGGTCGCCCGGAGCCACCAACGGGATGACGTGCGCTGATAGGTCAATCTTAATTTGGAAGGGTCCGTATCGTTAGGTTCCGTGCCGAAGGAATCGAATCGCGATCGACCCGGGAGTGCTTATGAAGTTAGCCGACTTGATACACAAGCCTTCAATCATCGCAGAGCTGAAGGCGACCGATCGTAACGGCGTGATTCGAGAATTGGTACAATCACTTGCCGAAAACGGCGCCATGTCGCCCGAGCACGCGGATTTGATCGCCCGGGCTGCGATCAACCGCGAGCGACAGGGAAGTACGGGATTCGGCAAGGGCGTCGCCGTACCTCACGTGAAGCACGCCAGCGTGACGAAAATGATGGCGACCATCGGGCGATCGAGCCACGGTGTCGACTTCGCAGCTTTAGACCGGGCTCCGGTCTATGTGATCGTGATGCTCTTGAGTCCGGCGGATGCCCCAGAGGACCATCTGGCAGCCATGGAGAAAATATTTCGCTATCTTCAGCGGGAGAAATTCCGCCGGTTTCTTCGCCAGGCGGACACACGGGAAGGAATCGTGGAACTGATCGATGAAGTCGATGAGTTGCAAGATGACTAGCGAGAGCTGTTCGAATGAAACTTAGAGCCTCTTGACACTCGGAGACGGACAAACCGGTTCGTCGGATGTGGAAGACGAAGCCTGCCGAGAAGTGGTGGTCGCGAATAAGCAGGGCCTGCACGCACGACCGGTGATGGCGTTCGTTGACCGAGCTTCACAGAGTCGGTCCCGTGTGACCGTCGCCAATATCACGCGCAAAGGTGAAGCGGTCGACGGCAAGAGTGCTATGCAAATGATGATTCTTGAGGCGACGCAAGGATGTGTGCTCCGGATCGGAGCGAAAGGCGTTGACGCACGCGAAACGGTCGACGCTTTGGCGGCATTGGTGGAAGCCGGCTTCAAGACGGATTCACCTCAGCCATCCGACTAACGATTCCAAAGACGAACACGTGGCGAAACGCCCGGAGAGGCCTACCGCTAAGAGTCGGGCTCCGCTCTTCGGTCCGTCACGGACGCCGGATGCACACGCGAACCGCGTCGAAAAACTGAGCGAATGGATATACTTCGCGGCATAGCGGTAACACCAGGCGTGGCCATCGGGGAAGCGATGATCCTCGAGGCCGCGGATTATCGCATACCCTATCGAACCGTCGCGGACGACGAGGTCGAGGAGGAATTGGCCCGCCTCGACGCCGCGTTCGAAAAATCTATTGCCGGCGTCATCGAGCAAGCAGAATGGCTGAACGCGAACTTGGGGCGCGACGCAGCCCGCGTCTTTGACTGGCACGTCGGCGTGCTGAAAGACCCCCAGTTACGCAAGAACATCGAGACCTTGGTCAGCGAGCACAAGGTGTCGGCCGCGCACGCCGTCAGCGACGTCATGCGAAACTACCAACGCCGATTCATGCAGATGACCGATCCACTTCTGGTCGAGCGCATCCGTGATGTTCAAGATATCGAAAGACGCCTCCTGCGACACACACTGGGAGACCAGACGGAAGATCTTGCTCACCTCAAGGAGCCGGTCATCCTTGTCGCCCATGACCTGACCCCCACGCAGACGGCGCAGCTCGCGGCCACAAAAGTGGCTGCGGTGGCCCTAGACTCCGGCGCGGCAACTTCCCACACAGCCATTTTGCTGCGGTCATGGGGTCGACCGGGAGTGATCGGGCTTTCCGATTTTTCGACGCGGGTGAGCGCCGGCGACACGGTCATCATCGACGCGACGAACCAACTGGTCATTGCCAATCCGAATCGCGAGACGCTGCAAGAATACGAAGGGCGCGCGGCACGGTTCGGCGAGCTGGAACACGAACTCGACGAGATGGCGTCGCTTCCCGCGACCACATGCGACGGCGAGGAGATACAGCTCTTCTGCAATGTGGAATTCCCGCACGAGGCTTCGATCGGCGCGGCAAAAGGCGCCGCCGGGATCGGTCTGTACCGAACCGAGTTCCTTTTCCTGCGTCCGGAGGGCGCCCCGTCCGAAGATGAGCAATACGAAGCGTATTGCGAGGCTATCGACGGTGCGAACGGTGGAACGGTCACCATTCGAACGTTCGATCTTGGGGCTGACAAATACACCCAACAGCGCAGCTACGAACAGGAACGAAATCCCATGTTGGGGCTCCGATCGATTCGTTACAGCCTTCAGAACCTCGATATGTTCAAAGACCAGTTGCGGGCTATTCTTCGGGCATCGGGTCGCGGTCAATTGCGTCTCATGTTCCCGTTGATTTCCAGCCTGATGGAGTTTCGCCAGGCAAAAATGACGGTGTACGACGCCATGGAGGACTTGGAGGAGGAAGGCATCGCGGTCGCCAGGGACATTCCCATCGGCATGATGCTGGAAACGCCGTCTGCAGCCATTCAGATTAAGGAATTCTGCCGCGAGGTGAACTTTGTCAGCATCGGTACGAACGATCTGATCCAGTACCTCTTGGCCGTGGATCGCGGCAACGAACGTGTGTCGCAGTTTTACACGCCGTCACACCCGGCGGTCCTTCGTGTGCTCCGCGACGTCGTCAAGACGTGTACACGGAGCGGTGTAAGCTGTAGCCTTTGTGGAGAAATGGCGGGACAACCGCTGTATACGGTGTTTCTGCTGGGCATCGGGCTTCGCGAGCTGTCGATGGCACCCGCGAACATACCCGAAGTGAAGAAACTGATCCGACTGGTCTCCATACCGCAGACCCAACGGATCGCCCGGCGAGCGTTGAGTTTCGACACTGAACGGCAAGTAACGAATTACTTGCGCGATGAAACGAGGAAGTTGCTGCCCGACGATCCGATATGATCGGTGGATGTCGTCCGACGGCAACGAATTGGCACGGCGCGGGTGGCCGGATGGTTGCTCGGTGCCGCTGGAGTTTGATGGAACACGCACCACCGGGCGACCCCGATGTGCGGCATCGCTGGGTCTTCTCCTTCCAAGTGGACGGCGATCTGCGATTCGTTTCGCATCACGACATGCTGCGCCTATTCCGCCGCGCGCTGGCCCGCGCGGACGTGCCCGTGCGCTTCACGCAGGGGTTCAATCCGCATCCGCGAATGTCACTGCCCCTGCCGCGTCCGGTCGGAATGGCCTCCGAGGTTGAGGCGCTGATGATAGAAACGCGGCAAGACGTGGATCCGGAGGAAACTCTCGGTCGACTGGCGCAGCACACGCCAGGCGATCTTAAAATGGTCAGCGCACGGCGACTTGCCCCGCGTGAGCGACTGGAACCGGAGTTGGTGCGATACACGTTC
>JADFIX010000500.1 GCA_022566435.1 Planctomycetota bacterium | reverse complement strand
TGGTGGTCGCGTTCGGGCTCAAGGCCAGCGGCCTGGTCGAGACGCCGCTGCTCATCGCAATCATCCTCTGCGCCACCTCGCTTGGCGTGAGCACAGTTATTTCGGTGAATCGCTTGAAGTCGGAGTCGTTGAAGGTCAGTAGGTGGGTCAGGCGGTGATGCAACATGGCGGCAACAATGCGGGCGTCGTGAGCTTTCTTACCTTTGACTTCATGCCGGGTGACGAGTTCTTCCCAGCGGTCGAAGATGGCGCGCTCATCTCGATAGAGGGGAAAGAGCTACTGTATACGCATCATCTTAACGGCCGTGTCCTTGACCGTCATGCCAAGCCCGTCGTTCACCTCGACTGGACGAGTGCAGACCGTCCGGTATTCATAGATGACCTGTGCGACGACGCAAGGTTCGTCGCCCCTGGAACGCAGCGCGTAGAGAGCAGCGTCTGCCTGCCTGTGATGCGGGTGCGTTTCTTGCACAAGCCGGAGTAGAATGTTTGCATCGGTGAGTATTCTCATCAGACCCGGTCGCCGTAGATACTCTCGCGGCTATCGTCCACAACGTGGTCCCTTTGCGGATGGCTCGATGCCCACGCCCGGACCTGAGCCATCCATTCGTCTGCCGGAAGCTCGCCTGACAGCAATGCGGAATGCCGCACGCGCTGAGCGGCAATTTCGGGATCGCGATTCAAGAGTTTTTCAACAACTTCGGGAGGAAAAGATTCTTCACCCGGCGATACGAGCGCATGAACAAGTAGCGCGCACCGCAAGCGATCCGAAGGGTCCGCGCCTGGCGCCTCGAAGAATGCATCCGCTTGATCCTGCGGTGATGAAACGAGAAACGCTTCGACACCGGAAGACGCAGTGCTACACTCTCTTGCCCCGGAGACGAACGTAAGGAAATCGATTTGAGGAGCTGGTACGTGCCACGCCGAGAACTTTAGCTGATCCGATTCCTTCCTATCAACCACGAGCTTAGGCGTCTCGGTGTTTCCCCAACGACGCCCAATTGCGTGCGTCCCGTCAGGCGCTTTTGCTTCAAGAACTTGGGTCATGCTCACCAACCTACCATTAGGGGCGGGGGTAGTAGAGTCCTAGAATACTATCGAGTTCAGGCGCGACCGCGAGGAAGAACTTCTCGACCTCTGCCTCGCTAAAGTTCTTCTTAGGCGCCTCCTCTGCTAAAGTGTTCAGGTCTTGCTCGAATAGGACAATCACCTTCTCGTCCCCGTTTCCTTTAAGCTTTCCCGTTTTACTCCGTGCCCAAGAGTTGACCGTGAAATCACTTGCGAGCATGAATCTCTTGTGGGCGTGCAGCTCGAAGTTCTCTGGGCGATTGAGCGGTGCGTCCTTCCATTGATCCTTGCAGAAGTGGCCAGCCAGGAACAGCCCGGTGTCTCATGTGGTGAGAACCGCGTTGTCAATGCGGCAAGCCGTGCAATCCGAGGGCTCAACTGAGCGGCGTACTTACGGAGGATTTCGACTGCGTCTCGGAAAAAGTCGCCGAGCGCAACACACGCCTCAGTAGACTTGGTCCGGCGCCAATAGACATCAAAGCGAGCCCGAGACAGCTCGCATCGCCACTCGCGCGACGTGCTTTCGAGGGTGATTCGAGGGATTTCGAGCGGACCACCCTCGGGTAGCGGCGGTAGGATGGTCGGCTCACCGTCGAAACGCGTAGCGAGCGATGGATATAGATCCTTCATGACCTTGCTCACCGCGAGGTCACCATCTGGGGTGAAGACCGTTGCCTGACAAGAGGCAATCTCGAAGCTGCTGGCTGTCAGTATTTCCACGTGAGGCCAAACTTCCTTCAAGGACCGCATCCATGGTAAAGTCGGCAGAAGCCTTGATCAAGCGACAGCCGCAGACCCGAAATCCGTACCTGCGATGACCACAATCTTTTGAGCCTGTTCCGAGGCAATCTGCGCCCGTCTTCTTCGCATCGGAGAACCATCGCAGCGGAAGCCAATTCCTCAGACTTTGGAGCGGGACACAGCCCACCTCGCGCCGTTTGTCCTTGAACCCAAACCCATTTCGTGTACCGTGCCGCGTACGATGAATTTGGAACAGCTCAACAAGCAGATCGGCGAGATCGAGGCTGACGTCGCGGCCCGCGTGGGCACACGTTCATGACGCGGACTAGTCAGGACGGCGGAGCGTCGCCGTGCCAGGCGAGCTTCTCTTGCAGCTCTTGAGTAAGGTCGTTTTCATCAAGGCGTTCTTCGTGAATCGCCGTTGTGACGATAGTCATGAGTTGGGCCTTTGTGAACCGAACGACTTTGTCACCTGATCGGATTAGGGGGCCGAGAATCCTCGCGACCATCGCCAACCTTTCGACATCAAGGCTGACGAGATCCATGTGGCGCGGTCTAAGATCCTTGACCGCAGTCTCACCGTCTGTCGACTCGGATGCCAACCCGGCGTTGGCGAAAACTGCTTCCGGAAGCCGGACGACATAAATTGTGTCAAACCTTTCAAACTTCGGTCCAGCGGCCAGTGCGAGCGCGACTTCGGCGACATCCTCTTCGTCATCGGTGCAGCGCCACCATGACAGCGTATCGCCCGTCGTACGTAGGCATCCGCTTATGACGTCCGCGCGGATCTCGTCTGCGGCGAGATATTCCTTGGGTTCCCATTTCGCGCGGCTAATCTTGCGCGCGAGCATGTTCACGCGGTAGTCCCCGAAAGATCGACAATAACTTGCTGAACATACTCATCCAGCCAAACCTCGGTATCTTTGTGACGCCGAAGCATATCAAGTGCTTCAGATCCTCCCCAAGCCTCAAGCGCGCGAATCGCCGCTTCGCGAACTTCGGCGTCCCTATTCTGTAGCGCATCGTCAACAACGCGCATCCCCCACCCGCGAACGCGAACGTCGTCAAGCCTACCGATGCAGCGGATGATCGAGGCACAAAGCGATGGGCGGGTCGAGTAGTTTTCAACCAAAACCCGGGAAAGCCCGTTTTGGCAGTCCGATGAGTCTGCGCGAAGGGCTTCGTCAATCAAACCCTCGGCCGGATGCGTAACTCCGTCTTCAATTGACTCGTCGAGCAACGTAGCGATGAGCTTGCTACGGAATTGGTCGTTGCGGTTCTCGGGCTGATGTGGCACCGAAATACCGGGCTCAGACAGAGATTTTATCACGTCGTTCAGTGGAGTACCTGCGAGCGCCTCGCAAGACGCAATAAAAGGTAGAACTTGCCGTAGCCTGGACGAAAGGTAAGTGCCAAGTGCCTGCACGACTACCTTGTCTTGGTCATACGATGCTGGAACGGTGAATTCGCCCTTCTTGCCCCAAACGATGGTGTCGACGTTGGATCTGGACCCGAAATGAACCCTCTTGACTGAAGGAGGTGAATTATCTTGGCCTCGATCCTGACATGGCTTGACAGTCTCGGTGTCTACCCAATCACGCCCAATCGCGTGCGTACTGCCAGGCGCTTTTGCTTCAAGAACTTGGGTCATGCTCACCAACCTCCCATTAGCGGCGGGGGTAGTAGAGTTCTAGAATTCTATCGAGTTCAGGCGCGGCCGCGAGGAAGAACTTTTTGACCTCTGTCTCGCTAAAGTCCTTCTCAGGCGCCTCCTCTGCTATAGTGTTCAGGTCTTGCTCGAATAGCACAATCACCTTCTCAACGCCGTCTCCTGAGAGCTTTCCCGTCTTACTCCTCGCCCAGGAGTTAACCGTGAAATCACTTGCGAGCGTGAATCTCTTGTGCGCGTGCAGCTCGAAGTTTTCTGGGCGGTTGAGCGGTGCGTCGTTCCATTTCTCCTTGCAGAAGTGGGCGGCCAGGAACAGCCCCGGTTTCTCATGCGGTGAGAATCGCGTTGTCAATGCGGCAAGCCGTGCGATCCGCGGGCTCAACTGAGCGGCGTACTTGCGGAGGATCTCGACAGCGTCTCGGAAAAAATCGCCGAGCGACACACACGCCTCAGTCGACTTGGTCCGGCGCCAATAGACATTGACGCGACCAGGAGACAGCTCGCATCGCCACTCCTCCGACGTGCTTTCGAATATAATTCGAGGGATTTCAAGCGGAGCGCCCGCAGGCATCGGCGGTAGGATCGTCGGCTCGCCGTCAAAAAGAGTTTCGAGCGATGGAAAGACATTCTTCATCACCTTGCTCACGGCGAGGCCACCATCTGGGGTGAAGATCGTTGCCTGACACGAGGCGATCTCGAAGCTGCTTGCTGTCAATTTTTCCACGTGAGGCCAAACTTCCTTCAAAGACCGCGTCCATGGTAGAGTCGGCAGAAGCCTTGATCAAGCGACAGCCGCAGACCCGAAATCCGTACCTGCGATGAC
>JADFIX010000499.1 GCA_022566435.1 Planctomycetota bacterium | reverse complement strand
GTTCGACAGTCTGACGGGTGTGATGCGCTTCGCCGACCATACGGTTCAATTGGATCAGTTCGAAGTGTGGGGACCGTTGCTGTATGCACTTGCGGACGGTGGTTTGGGGTTGGACGCCGCGCATCCCGGCACGTTGGTGTTTGAAGCGTTCGTGGATTCGCTGGGAACCATCGAGTCCCTGTTGCGCGATCGTTTCTCGGCCTTCAACCGCGATAGTCTGGTGACGCGAGTAGCGGGTGGCTTGCGTGTCGACGCGACGATCTCTGGTTCTCTCGACGCCTTCGAGGCTTCGGGCACGCTCGACGTGCCGTCGGCTAGCTCGAGCGGAGGCGCCATCGAGGGGTTGGATCTGAAGGTTACCTGGCCAACCGCGGCCAATGGGCGGATGACGATCGATGGCAAGTTGGATTCGCTGACCGTAGGTCGGTACGCCTATTCCGACTTGGCGCTCGATCTCCACGGGCGTCGCAACGAGGCCACATGGCAAGCGCGCGCGCGCATCGGTCTCGACGGGGAAGAGGAAGTAGGCCTGCCGTTCGTCGCCGCTCTTCCCTGGAATAGCCATCAACTGCTTGACCAGCTTAACAGCTCGCTTGAGGTTGGGTTCGGGGATACTGGCCATTCAAAGAATTGTACCCGTGGCCGCCAATCCGTGAAGTGCAAGCTTGCCGCACTTTCTTAGCGATGACTCAAAATAGCTTCCTCGTTTGAACCATTCCGCCGGCAGGAGCCTCGCCCTCCCGAAGATACCAAACCTGATTTTCAGTGCTTCTTAAGTTACGACGCTATTCTTGACCCCCTCAGGCGACGCAAGAAATGTTTTGGTAGGCTATTCACGCGCCGGCGTTTATTTTTTCTGAGCTAACTTCCTTACAAGCAAAGACAAGAGTTCATTATGCCGCTCAAAGTAGACTGGCACGGGGTTTATCCCGCCGTGCCAACGCAATTCAAAGACGACTTCTCGATTGATATTCCGGCAACGCGCAGTCACGTCGAAGCGTTACTGGAAAACGGAATTCACGGACTGATCATGCTCGGCACGATCGGGGAAAACTGTTCCCTGTCGCTCGACGAAAAAGTCGAAGTGCTAACGATGGCTGTTGAGGTTGCAAAGGGGAAAGTGCCCATCCTGAACGGTGTGGCCGAATTCACAACACAGGGAGCGTGCAACACGGCCCGAGCGGCCGAAGAAGTCGGCGTGGACGGCCTGATGGTGATGCCGGCAATGGTGTACAACTCCGACGGTCGCGAAACTATAAATCACTTTCGCACGGTTGCCGCAGCGACGCGACTGCCAATCATGTGCTACAACAACCCGCCCGTTTACCGAGTGGACATCACGCCGGAAATGTTTCAAGCGATGGCCGACGTGGACAACCTCGTCTGTATCAAAGAAGCCTCGGGGGATGCTCGGCGCATTACTGACTTGTTCAACGCGTTGGGTGATCGGTACCTGATCTTTTCGGGCTTGGATGACGTTGCCTTGGAGAGCATTATGCTCGGTTGCACGGGCTGGGTTTCCGGGCTCGTCGATGCCTTCCCGCGTGAGAATCGATTGCTTTGGGATGCCGCGACGTCAGGCGATTACCAACGAGCCTTAGAAATCTATCGTTGGTACATGCCGATGCTGCACTTTGACAGTCATCCCAAGCTCGTTCAGTACATCAAGCTGGCATGTGCGGAAGTCGGCTATGGCACGGAATTCGTGCGGGCTCCTCGGCTGCCTCTCGTCGGCGAAGAGCGAGAGAGTGCCCTGAAGATCATCCGCGATAGCATCGCAACGCGGCCGGTGTAGTAGCGGTAAACGGTTAGAGCGCGTCTTCAAAGTCCCTTCTCCCGTTTGGGGAGAAGATTAGGATGAGGGGGCGTGGCCAACAAAGACGCTTACCAAAGACCACCCTCACCCCAACCCTCTCCCGCGAGCCGGAGAGGGAGCCGTTTGAAGGTGTAGGCTGGGTCGCGACCCAGCCTACTCTGCTACACGGAGTTGTCTGTTGCCGCGCGGAAGGCGCAACTCGCGCCAACCAGATCGCTCAGAGCCATGCCGATGGACTTGAACAGCGTTACTTCACGATCGCTTTCGCGCAGCGGCACCGAGCCCGTGCACATCTCGGTGAGCTGGCCGACGACATGAGTTTCCGTAATCACGCCCTCGGAAATCGGCATAAGGACTTCACCCGCCTCCTTGAAACAATTGTCACGGCTGTCGACATAGACTTTTGATTTGACGATCAAAGCCGTATCGCACTCTCGTTTCGTCGCATGGTGGTTGCCGATGAAATCTGTGTGCGTGCCTTCCTTGATCCAGGCGCCTTTGACCAGCGGCTCGTGCGATCCTGTGGCACTGACAACAATGTCGGCCTCGCTGCACGCGGCCTGCAGATCATCAACTGTGGAAAACTCGATTCCTTCCAACTCAGTAGCCATCTGGCTGACAACTCTTTCCGCGTTGGCCGGAGTTCGTCCCCAGACGAAGATACGTTTCAAAGATCGGACACTGGCCTGCGCCCGAATGATGTAGGTTGAAAGGTTGCCCGTTCCCAACAGGAGCAGCGTCTGCGAGTCTTCTCGTGATAGCAGTCGCGACGCCAACCCGGAAACACCCGCCGTGCGCCAGTAGGTGACGCTCGTGCCGTCGACCAAAGCCAGCGGGTTGCCATGTTCGCGGTCGAAGAGCAGAATCTTGGAATACAGCGAGTCGTAGCCGGGCTGCGGATTTGGAAAATAAGTAAACGCCTTCAAGGCGATCATCGAATCGTTCCACGACGGAAGCATCGCAAAGGCGTCATGACTGTCCTCCTCGTCGTCCAGCAAAAAGACCTTACGGGGCGGCATCGTAAAGGGCTTTGAAAAAGCGCCTTGCAATGCATCGACCAGCTCAGGGTATTTCAAAGCTGCGTGAACTTGTTCCGGACTGATAATCTTCATTTTTCGATTTCTCCTGGTTGTGTCTGAACAATATTGCACGAGCGCCGCCGAAAGGGTATCCCCTTTCGTCGCGTCATGACAAAGTCGTCCAATTGCAGGAAGTGGCCCACTTCGAACGAAAGAAGCCCGGCTTCTCGAAGAGAGGGTGTCCGGGAATTCAAATCCCATAAACACAAAAAAGCTTGCCCTTGGGAGGGCGAGGCTCCTGCCGAGCCGCTTCGGCTTTACCAAGGCACCGGCTCAGCAGGAGCTTCGCCCTCCCAATTCCCAGACACCCTCTCTCGGAGTAGCCGGGCTTTTTTCCTCAAAGTGACCCACCGCCCATTTGTGAAAACTATGGTCTCGGAATCTTACCACTTGTCGATTTCGTCGCCGATGGCTTGAGCCAGGATTTCCAAGCTGCCTTGCTCCAGAAGCGCGATCGACTCTTGATAGATCCCCTTGCCGTAGGTTTCGCGGGTCGGCAAGTAACTTGGACGGCTTCCGTTAGCGAGGACAATGAGAACGATGGGAATCTCGGGAAAACGATCTCGCAAAGTGGTTTGCAGGTAGTTGTATGGTTCGCCTTCGACGGCGATCCAGACTGCATCGCCAATCCGCCACATCATGACAGGAAACGAAAAACTGTCGCCGGTAGGCAAATCTGCGACTCGTGTTAACATTCTCCTCATTCGTTCGGCCATGGCCCGCGCGTCGGCCGCCTTGTTCGCATCTCCGGCGTCGCGAGCGGCTTGCTCCTCGGTTGTCCAACGCTGCAATTCGGTTTTCGTTTCCTCGACCGTTGCCAACCCTTCGCGGTACGACAAGTCCACGGTCCACTGTCGTTTTCGCCATGTGGCCTTTTGTTCCTCTTCAACTTTATCAAGTGGAACGCGGCGCCAGAATCCAATCGTAGCGCCGGACACGACCGGACCATCATATCGGAGGTTTCCGTTTCGCACCGCCATCGACTCCAGCGCCGAAAGCGCCGCATAGCCCAACTGCCGGCCGTTGCGATCCGCGACTTCCAGGTCGCCGACAAAACCGTGGACAGGACCGAGATCTCCAGAAGCGCCCTGCAGAAAAACACATGGCGCATCGGTTGCTTGCTCGACGACTTCGCGCATTGCGCCAACGTAGTCGGGGCTGATCATCCGATTATCCCACGCAAGCGTCGTTGGGTGACACGCGTAGTTTACGAATGTCGCCAAAGTCTGACCGCAGTCGTCTGGGTTGCGAACTTGTGCAACGATCACCGTGTCGTCGGCTTCGTCGCCGTCGCGGGTGACAGCCTTCAACCCGAGAGCGACCCGAGCCTGCCGGGTTTCCAATATCTGCCCGTAAGCCTCTGAAAACAGGACCGCAATATCTTCGGTGTCCTGCTGGTGGTTGACCG
>JADFIX010000498.1 GCA_022566435.1 Planctomycetota bacterium | reverse complement strand
TGTTCTTCATCGCCGCGTACGTCGGGCGGCTGGCGATCCCCGGAGCGCGGCCCGCGGCCCGGCGGACCGAAGTTGGGCACCTGGGGTGCCTCGTGCAGGGCGCGCCCGATGCCATGGCCCACGAAATCTCGCACCACCGAAAACGACTCGCCTTCGACGCATGCCTGCATCCGGCTCGCCACTTCGCTCCACATACGACCCGGCTTGATGATTTCGATGGCCAAGTCCAGCGATTTTTTGGTCACTTCCAACAGACGATTCGTCTCTTCACTGATCTCCCCGATGGGGATCGTCGTCGCCGAATCACCGCAATAACCTGCAAGTCGAACGCCACAATCAATACTGACGATGTCGCCGTCTTTCAAACCACGGTCCGACGGAATCCCGTGGACCAATTCCTCGTTCACACTCGTGCAAAGCGCCGCCGGAAACGGAAACTTCGCCTGCGGGTTCTCGACGCCTTTAAACAAGGCCACGCCACCGGACGCATCGATAATTTCCTCGGCGATCGTATTCATCCCGCCCGTGGTCACGCCTGGGGCCGCTAGCTCTCGCATACGCTGCAACACCTGATAGACGACCCGTCCCGCGGCACGCATCAACTCGATTTCGCGTCCGCTCTTGAGAATGATACCGCGGCCATGCATCAGGCTAGCACCTCGACCCCGCGAGCCACCGGATTCTCAATGTCAAGCCGACGTCGATCCGCCGACGTTCGCACACATAACACGATCCATTCAACCATCTATCGCCCGCCCTTGATCGGACCGGCGTTTCCCAGAAATCCCTTGTAATTCCGCATGATCAGGTTTGCTTCGATCCTTTGAATCAGATCGAGCGTGACACTCACCACGATGAGTAAACCCGTGCCACCCAAGAACGCGGCAACGATAAAGGGAATGTTCATCGATTGGGCGACCAACGTGGGTATGATGGCGATCAGGGCCAAGAACCCTGCGCCCACATAGGTAATGCGCCCCATCACCCGTTCCAGGTAATCAGCCGTCCGCTTGCCGGGCCGCAAACCAGGGATGAAGCTACCGTAGTCGCGCAGGTTGTTCGCCATTTCCTTGGGACGAAACTGGACGGTCGTCCAAAAGTATGCGAAGAAATAAACGGCAAGAACATAGAATAACACGTAGAAATATTGCCCAGTCGTGAAAGCCCCTAAGAGAAAATCCCATATGCTGTAGAACCACGAACCGAAGTCGGTATAGCCCCTGAGCATTCTGAAAACAATACTCGGAAAAATCAGCATCGAACTCGCGAAGATGATGGGCATCACCCCGCCGTGATTGACCCGTAGCGGAAGATAGTGCCGCTGCCCCCCATACACGCGACGACCACGCGTCTGTTTGGCCTGCTGGATCGGGATTCGCCGCTGGCCTTGCGTGATCAGTATAGCGCCGGCCACCACGCTGACGAACATGACGACAAGGAACAGGATTCTCGGGGCGTCCATCGCCTTTCCCGCCGTGCTACGAAAAGACGCATTCTCGTAGATGTAGGTGACGGCCGCGGGAAGGCTGGCCACGATGCCGGCGGTAATGATGAGCGAAATGCCGTTTCCGATTCCGTATTCGTCAATCTGCTCTCCCAGCCACATCAAGAAGACGGTGCCGCTGGTCAACACCAATAGAGCCATCAACATATATGTAAACGACATGCCGAACCATGGTCCCGTGTACTCCCGGTAAATCAGGTTGCTGCTCGCGAGGTAGCTCATCCAGAACATGGCGTTGACCAAGGATAAGGCCACCGTCGCGTACCGAGTGTATTCCTGAATCTTCCGCCGCCCCGTTTCCCCTTCTTGAGAGAGTTTCTCAAGTGACGGAACCACGGTCACGAGGAGTTGGAAGATAATCGACGCCGAAATATAGGGCATAATGCCTAGGCCGAAGATCGTGCTTTGACGAAGATTGCCGCCGGTGAACAGTTGAAAGTAGTTCATCAAGTCACCGAGGGGCGAATCACCGCCAGGTCCGCTGCCGGTCATCGCGACCTGGTCCACACCCGGCACCGGCACGCAAAAACCGATCCGATAGGCGGCAAGCATCCCGACCGTAAACAGGATCTTGTTCCGTAGCTCAGGAACCTTAAAGATGTTCAGAAACGTGCCAAACATGGTTTTTTAGTGTCTCGCTGGGCTTGAAAACCAGGGCTTACGCTATACGAGCTTCACCGCCGGCTTTCTCTATCTTATCCTTGGCCGTTCCCGTGTACTTGGCCGCGTCCACTGTCAACTTCTTTTTCAATTCGCCATCACCGAGAATCTTGATGGGAAACCGTAGATTACGAATCAGCCCGACCTCCAGTAAAGCCTGAGGCGTCACATGGGCTCCCGTCTCGAAACGCTCTTCGAGTTTGCTCACATTCACGGTGCTGAAACGCGTTCTGAACTTGGCGTTGCTGAAGCCTCGCTTGGGGATCCGGCGAAAGGTCGGCATCTGACCGCCCTCATTCAACATACGCCCGCCCGCACTGGGGCGAGAATTCTGGCCCTTGTGACCGCGACCACATGTCTTGCCCATACCTGATCCACGCCCTCGTCCGACTCGTTTGCGAGACTTTTGCTTTCCTGCCAGCTGTGTAATCTGGGTAATATTCATCTCTATCCTCTATCCCGCCAACTTGACGCCGCGAAGCCGTTCGACATCTTCGCGGCTGATAAGTTGCATCAATCCATTGTACGTCGCGCGAACAAGATTCTTGGGACTATTCGAGCCGTAACTTTTCGTGAGTACGTCGTGTACGCCTGCCAGCTCCAGCACGGCGCGTACACTAGAGCCCGCAATCACACCGGTTCCCGGGCTCGCCGGGACTAGGACGACATGGCTGGCGCCGAATCGTCCGATGACCCGGTGCGGGATGGTTCCGCCTTGTAGTTTGACGGGTTTCATAGCGCGTGTCGCGATCTTCTTCGCCTTGTCCACTGACGAAGGGACTTCCTTGGCCTTACCGTATCCGATCCCCACGCGCCCCTTGCGATCGCCCACCACGACGAGCGTACCGAAGCTAAACCGCCTGCCACCACGAACCACCGTCGCACAGCGGTAAATCTTGACCACGTTTTCGTCGATCGTTCGCTCTGCCGACTCACTCGAGCCGCGGCCCTTATCCGCCATGCCGAACTCCTGCTTCGTCGATCGTTAGACACATACGACGCCGCTCATCCTGTGTACCCTAAAAACCTAATCCGGCCTCGCGCGCCGCGTCCGCCAGCGCCTTCAACCGGCCATGAAAACGAAAGCCGCCTCGATCGAAGCAAACGCTCTTCACATCTTTGGCCAGCGCCCGCTCCGCCAATGTCTTGCCCACCACTTTGGCGGCGAGGATATTGCCGCCGTTTTCGATTCCGTCACGTAACTCTTTGCCCCGTGTACTCGCTTCGCAAAGCGTGATACCCGCAAAGTCGTCTATGATCTGCGCGTAAATGTGCTTGGCCGACCGAAACACCGCCAACCGGGGACGTTCCGAGGTTCCCCGAATCGTCTTACGCAGTCCGCGTCTGCGACGTTTGCGGCGTTTGTTTCTCGCGATATTGCCTTCCATCACCTTTTCCCAGTAGCGGGCTTCGCCCGTGCGTTCACGAGCCCCTAGCCGGCACCCGCCAGAGCCTTACCTTGTTTCCGCTTGACGACTTCGCCCTTGTACCGGATGCCCTTGCCTTTGTAGGGTTCGGTCTTTCGCAAGGCGCGAATTTCCGCGGCAAATTGCCCGACTCGTTGCTTGTCGAATCCCTTCACAGTCAAGAGTGCCGGTTCCGTGTCGCCACGAGAAGCCTCTTTCTCGATATCGATTTCTACGCCGTCCGGCACAGTCAACTCGAACTGAGACCCGATCCCGCGGCGGCGCCCCATGAAACCCACGTTCAGGTGCAGCGTTCGCCCCTGAAGCTTGCAATTGTAGCCGGTGCCGTAGATTTCGAGCCGCTTTTCGTAACCCGTGACCACGCCCACCACCATGTTGGCAATCAACGATCGGGTCAGACCGTGGTTGGCGCGACTCTGCTTGGTATCGTGCTCGCGGGTCACCGTAATCACCTTTGCCTTATCGTCGTAAACCACCGCTGCCGTGACGGGATGCTCCCAATTCAACTGCCCTTTCGGGCCGCTGACGGAAACCACGCGGCCCGCCACTTTCACGGTCACACCGCCAGGCACGGTAATGGGTTGTTTTCCTACTCGCGACAACGAACACCCTCTCGCCCGGTCACCGAATCGGCCAATCGCGATTCGACGTCCGTTTCACCTGCTAGTACACGGTGCACAACAACTCCCCACCCACCTGGCGCTCCCGACAT
>JADFIX010000497.1 GCA_022566435.1 Planctomycetota bacterium | reverse complement strand
AGTTCATCGCCGTGGCCGCCTCGATCGCTTTGCTGGCCACGGTGGGTCTGCCCGCCCTTTCCGCCCTTCGGGCGAAATCGCAACGTGCACAATGTGCGGGCAACCTCGGGTCCGTCTTTCGCGGCGTCTCTCTCTATCAACAGGCGTTCGACGGTTCGCTTCCCTTTGCGGGTCAGGTGGCGGGTTCGGCATGGCTGCCGGGCCTGAGTCGCGAGCGGCCGTTTGCCTCGAACAGCCGCCATGTGTTCCTGATCGCCAGGTTGAGCTATGGCAAGCCGGGCGATTTCATCTGCCCGTCGTGCAAGATGGCCAAGCCGATGCCCGCGGACGAACTCGCGGACTACGACGACTTCGCGGCCTGCTGCAACCTCAGCTACGCGAGCTTGAATCTTTCGGGTGACAACCCGACATTGCGGCCACGTTCTCAAATGGCGTATATGAGTGATGCCAATCCTCTGTTCACCACCGCGCGATTCGACGCCGGCATCGATCCATCTCGTGCCAACTCGTCGGCACACGGACGGCGGGCAGGGCAAAGTGTGATGTTCCTGGACGGCAGCGTGCGGTGGATGACTTCGCCTATGGTCGGAAAACAGAATGACAATGTCTGGCTGGCGGGCCGGCTTCGAAAGTATAACGGAACCGAAACGCCTTACGACGCCGACGACGCCTTCTTAATCCCCGGATTTCCCAAGACCGACAAGCAGTTCCACCAGCGGCAGTGGCAGTAATACTGTTCGGCATTGCCATCCTTCGAAAACGCGATGTAACGTCCGGTTCCGATACGGATCCAATCCTCGGTTCGCGGCAGCGCCGCGAGCCCGCGCGATTCTGCCAACAATCCGCTGACAGCGGCGGCGATATCAGATACGTAGTGACCCGGTAACACAAGAATTATTCACACGGGGGCCTTTGATCGCGTGCGCCGCGCGCTCGATTCTGCTCGTGTGGCCGAGTCGTCGGCATTCAGCGTGGTGAGGCCGCAATGGGCATGCCGGCCTATGTCGTCTTCGACACTGAGAACGCAACGAATACCATCTTCGACCTCGACTGGATACCGGTGTAGGCTTTGTGCATTTGCACAAGTTTCCTAACTTGTAGGCCGCGTACTACGGGTTTCCGCACGACCAAAGGGAGATACAGGGAACAACATCTGCTGTCTCGATGTTCATCTATTGCCGCCATTTGTGCATTTGCACAACAGGATATCTCATGCGCGTGTAGGCTATACAGTCTATACGTATGTAGGCTGTATAGCCTACACGAGTGCTAGGCGACACTGTTTCGCGGCCGGACTAAACTGAAAAGATTGCCCAATTTCTACTCAAACACCTAACATCGAGAATGGCGCCCGCCGTTTCGTGACAGGTTTCCAAGGGCATTCGGAATGTTTTAGCGTCCAATTACTTGCAATTCCTCCGCCCATGTGTTAGACTTAAAGATGTAACAGAGGCGCTACTTGAGGATCCCATCTTGGCGCTCTGGGTCGAAACACGTATTTGAATCATCGGCTCGTGCGCTTCGGAACTCGGGTACACGTCTCTCGCATCGCGCATCTTGGCACGGATCGAGGGAGGGGAGTTCGTGATCACGAACTCACGAGAGGTCGGGAAGAAGCTGCGTCGGAACGTCAAACCCGCGGCGCTTACAGTGTCGCTGGCGCTGAGCGCCTACCTCGTCTCCGTGGCCATGATGGCCCCCCACCTTCATTGGCTGGCCTGGATCAGTTTTCTCCCGCTGTTCGTCGTCGTCCGATCGCTCCGCCCGCCCGCCGCCATGCTGGCCGGGGAGTTCTGGGGCGGCTGTCTGTTCCTGTTCTTCTTCTTCGCCGGAGCAACGCCCGTCGACACCCTGCGGGCCGCCGTCGTCCCGTCGCCATGGTTGCTCGCGGTATTGATCGTAATCCCGGCGGTGTATATCGGCTTGGCCGCACAGCCCAACCGGTCAATCGGTTTCAAGCTGCTCACGTTAGCTCTCGGCTGGACGCTGCTCGAGGCCGTCCTTCACCTTCACAACCCGTCCGGCCCGCATGAAGGGCTTCTCGCCGGCTCGCAAGCTGATGGCCCGCAGCTCCACTGGCTCGCCCGCCTATTCGGTTACGTATCCGTAGCCTTCCTAGTGGCGCTCACCAACGCATCGCTGGTCAGCGTTCTGAGCGGTGCTCGCCTGAGCTATCCGGCCTGCCGGTCATCGGCCGGATCGCCCAACATCGTTGCGTGGCTTCTTTCGCAAGTAGATATTGCAATCCAGTCTTGGGCCCTTCGCCAGGTGTATCCCCGCGGGCCTCCGATTCAGGTCGCTGCTGTTAGCTAATTCGTGGTGGGCAATGCCCACTCATGTTTGTGATAACGAATACTGAGTCGCGGACGGCGCCCCGTTTCCTCTTAGTGGGGGGAACGTGATTGTGAGATGCACGAGTGTTTGCTGACCAATACATGTTTGGCGGCAAGGAATCGTGTCCCCCAGGTCCGAAAGGACCTAGGTAGGCCACCCGTCCTGAATCTTGGCTGAGCAAGGGCTCAGCATTCGCTAAAACCTCAAACCAGTAGAAAGGAAGTGCATCATGTCGTTCTCGAAAGTCTTTCTGGTGCTCGCGTTGGCTAGTGCAATGTTCGCGCGGAGCTCCACGGTTCTGGCAACTGGATGTGTCGAGGTGTTCGGACTGGTTAATTGCCCTCTCGGGCAAGCGAACCTGGACGTCATTGACGGCAACCTCGTCGTCTCGAACATCGGTGCGAGTGGTAATGACGGGGTGTCGGTGACTCTCCCCCCCGGCGTTGTGCTTACTGGGTTCGAGTTAGCGGCTGGCGGATCCCATGTGACGAGCGCTATTGGTGTGGTCAATGGTGTGCCGGGGCAGCCCACCGGTCAAGTCTTGGTAGAAAGTATAAGCGCAACAGAAAAACAGTCCACACCAGACTTTTCCGCTATCGGCGCATCGACGTACACGCTGCAGATTCTTGATGGTGACGTGGTTGTCTATGAGGAGGCAGGTAGATCAGGACCTGCTACTACATCGATTAAGAAGACGAGTTCAGAATGTTGCCTCCTCGTCTGGTACTACGACGAGTGGGAGCTTACGAACGACTTCCAGGTTGTCGATGGTCCCCTCGTCTCTGGCACTCAAGTTCGCTACATTCCCGAGAACCCAACGGGACAGGTCCAATCTTTCAACAAAGCTGAGATCCGCGCGGCGGGTATCTCTTCGTTTACCATCTTCAACGAATTCGCCACTGTTGAAGTCGGCGGTCCTGTCCCTACCGTCTCCGAATGGGGCCTGATCATCCTGACGGTGCTGGGGTTAACCGCGGGGACGGTCATGTACGGTCGCCGGCGTCGGCCTGCGGCGGCGTGAGGCGATTGTGGACTGTCGATATCGAACTCTACGCAGGAATTTGTACTCCGGTAGGGTTTCGCGACGCACGGGGATGTGGGGCAGTCGTACACCTGGGGCATCCGCCACAGGACGCCCGTTAGCGTGAGATCCTACACCGGCCATCGAAAGTACCGCGCGGGGCGCACTGCAATCGACGCAGTGCGCCTCGTGCACCCGTCCGCGCAGCCGCTTGGTGGCTGCCGTCGTCGCGGTGTAGCGAGCGTCGGGCCATGCGACCACGAACGGGCGAACGTGAACTGCGCGCTGATCTCGACGGCGACGGTCGAAGCATAGGGCACGAAGCCCGACCGATCCGGTGTCTGTCTTGGTGCTCGCTGGTGCAGGCGAAGTGTAGCTTCACGGGCAACATCTCCGGCACTCGTCCGGATTGGACGTAGTGGCACGCGGCTCACGACTTAATGATAATGACACGCGGCGTGGTTTCGTCGTTCACAACCCAGTCGCTTCGGCGAAACATGACCAGTACCCAGATGAGGGCGGGGATCACGTGCGTCGTGACGGTTGATATAGCGACGACCTCGTAGGTGATGTCCACGATGCCGGGAACCGTGGCCGTCATCAGCGGCGTGTCCGGCTCCCAGTGACGCTATTGCGTCACGCCGGACACCGAATTGCGTGGACAGCGTGCACTTCTGCACGATTACCGCTTGCGGACCAACTACTTCGCCGGGTCACATGGTGCGGGCGCTTGCAACATCGAGCCCGCTCCTGACCATCACGTCGAAGGCGTCGTCATGGCCATCACGCCAGCCATACAAGACGCTCTCCGCGTTAAAGAGGGTTTCCCCCTGCGTTATCATCACGAGATCGAGGTGATCGTCCACACAGCGGCAACACGAGCCCCTGTGCGAGCCCTCACCTACGTCGTTACACCTGCTCATCGCCTCGAAGTTGATCTTCCCGTAA
>JADFIX010000496.1 GCA_022566435.1 Planctomycetota bacterium | reverse complement strand
GTCCAGCATGCCCATCAAAAGGGCATCATCCACCGCGACCTCAAGCCGTCCAACGTGATGGTAGCGCTGTACGACGACCGGCCGGTTCCCAAAGTGATCGACTTCGGCGTGGCCAAGGCGACCGGCCAAAAGCTGACCGCGAAGACGATGTTCACCCAGTACGGCCAGATCGTCGGCACGCTGGAGTACATGAGTCCGGAGCAGGCCCGCGGCGACCCGCGCCGGATCGACTTTCGCAGCGACGTGTATGCGCTTGGCGTTGTGTTCTACGAATTACTCACCGGTCGCCTCCCCTACAGCATTAGACGATCGGCTTTGCCCGAAGCGTTGAGGACGATTTGTGAGGAGACGCCGCTCAGGCCCAGTGCGATCACCGGCGCGCTCCGCGGCGACCTTGAAACGATTGCATTGAAGGCGTTGGAAAAGGAACCTTCCCGTCGATACCAAAGTGCCGGCCAATTTGCTGATGACGTCACGCGATATCTGGAGAGTCAACCGATCCTCGCCCGTCCGCCGAGCCCGACCTATCAATTCCGCAAACTGGTGGCCCGCCATAAGCTCCCGTTTGCGTTGATCGCGACCCTGTTCCTCCTCATCACCACGTTCGCCGTTTCCATGGGTGTTCTATATGCCGAGTCCCAAACGAACCTCGCCCGGGCGAAGAACGCCGAGCGAGATGCGCGGAACGAAGCGGAAACCTCCAAGCAGGTCATGGGATTCTTAGTCGACGCATTTGGCGTCTCCGACCCTGCCGAAGCCCTGGGCGACACCATCACCGCACGCCAGATCCTCGATAGGGGTGCCAATCGGATTGCTGAGCTTGTGGGCCAGCCCGTCGTTCAGGCTGAGTTGATGCACACCATCGGTACCGTTTTCGGCAATTTGGGAAATTACGACCGTGCCCGCGAACTTCTGGAAAAAGCGCTCGAATTGCGGCGGCAAGAGCTTGGTGAGGAGCATCTTGATGTGGCCGCCACGCTCATCAACCTTGCTGCGGTGGTGGGTACAACCGGAGACGTCAGTGGAGCCGAGATCTTGCAGCGCGAGGCCCTCCGGATTCGTCAGAGACGGTTAGAGCAAGATGATGCACTCATCGCTGAGGCTCTGAACGAACTGGGCAATTCACGGTTCTATGCGACCGACCTCGCTTCGGCCGCTGCGTATTACCGCCAGGCGCTCGAGATGCACCGCCGCATCTATAGCGAGGATAATGTCGAAATTGCTCAGACTTTGCACAATCTCGGTCTAACGGTAGTGAATCTAGGCGATGTCACCCAAGGCGAATCTCTTTTGAGAGATGCCCTGAAAATATATCGCGAGCTGCTCGGCGAGATTCACCCGGACGTTGCAAACTCGCTGGAAGTCCTGGCCACGGTCGTGCAGAAGCGGAATCCGGAAGAAGCCGAAGCGATGATTCGAGAAGTCTTGGCGATGAAACGAAAACTGTTTGAACCTGAACATCCTTCCGTGGCGGTCACGCTTTTCAATCTGGCATTCTTGCTCGGTAACAGAGGTGAATTCGACAAAGCTGAAGCGATGCACCGCGAGGCCCTGTCCATCCGCCGCACACACTTCGGCGATGACCACGAAGCAGTCGTTGACAGCTTAAACCATTTGGTGCAGATACTGCGCAAGAGCGGCGAGTACGTCGAGGCCGAGGAATTACTCCGGGATTCGCTGAAGATTTGCAGGACACTTCAGGACGATCGCAGATGGCTTCCGGACACTTTGCACGAACTGGGCGACTTACTACGTGTTCTCGGCAGGTCCCGTGAATCAGAGCGATTTCTTCGCGAAGCCGCGCAATTAGGACCTGCCGGACCCGACGGCGCGTACACCATGCAGCGTCTGGGCATCGTATTGGGCGAATTGGGCAAATACGACGAGGCAGAGAAGATCCTTCGTGAAGTACTTGACGGGTGGATCAAAACCTTCGACAAGAAAAACCAATATACCGCATATCTTCAAGTGAATCTTGCGAACGTGCTCGGCGAAAAAGGCGACCACACCGAAGCCGAGACCCTGTTGCAAAACGCCTTGGAAACATGGCAGGCAATCTATGGAGCCGAAAACGAGCGAATTGCCATGGCACTAGGCTGCTTGGCCGGCGTGTGGCACGACAAAGGAGACCGTGTCGCGGCCGAAGAGTTCTACCGTCGCGCCATTGCCATGCTACGCAAGACATTGCCCGCCGATGATCCGCGTATCGCCGATACTCTAATCGGCTTTGGCGAACTTCTCGCGGAAAACGAGGACTTCACCACGGCGGAACCACTACTGAACGAAGCATTGGACATCTTGGGTAACACGGTGGGCGACCGACACCGAAATGTGGCTCGGGCGATGGCCAAACTTGGAATGCTCCACTGCTCGAAAGGCGCGCTCGAGAATGGGGAGTCGTTGTTGCGCCAGGCCATCGACGTATTCGGTACTTCACTTGGCGGCAGCCATTGGAGAACGGCAGAGGCACGCTACGAGTTGGCCGGCTGCTTCGTACTGCGATCTCGGTACGAAGATGCAGAACGCGAATTGCTAGCGGCCTATCAAGGGGTTGAGAGTGGCCTTGGTAAGGCGCATCCGCGTACTATAAGGGTTGCGAAACGGCTCATGGATGCCTACGAAGAATGGGGAAAACCGGAAAGGGTCGCCGAGTGGCGGGACGCGGCCGCAGCCGGCCAAGACAATTGAAAGGCGCCTCGACGTTTTCGCTCGTCAGGACCGAGCGAGTTCGTCGTTCGGCTGTGGGACCGACTTTCCAGTCGGTCTTTTCAGACACGTCAGAGGGTTCTGGCAGGCTGGAAAGCCACATACTTTCTTAATAGCCCCCCGTCTCGACCGGGAATCGCCGGGCGAAACCCAAGCTCTCCCGTGCGATGCGAAGCACACTACGAAAAAGGGGCGGACCTGAAGGCCCGCCCCATACTCGATGCACCGATTACACTTCCACGAACTACGGACACTCCGTCAAATCGGGAATCTCATCGTCGGGGAACGGAGACGCGACTTCCCCGTACGTCTTACCCCCGAAGCCCTGGATCACAATCAGTGCGTCATTGATATTGACGAGCAGGGTCATCTGTACGCCATTCAGGACCGGATGCATGTCCGTCACCGAGAGATGCGTCGCGTTAGTTGCGTTGGGATCAATGAACGTCTTGATCGCCGAAAACGCATCGTCGATATTCACCGTGCCGTTCGGCGCCGTCCATACGTTCGGCGGATTCCCTGCGGGCCCGGTAAACTTTCCCACGACGTCACCGATCCACTTGACACCCGGCTTGGCCTGGGTGTCAAACAAGGCTGCGGCCGACAATGTTCCGCCGGCCTCCACCGCGATGGCATAAGTCGTCGTTGGAACGATGGGACAACCGGTCAGGTGCAGCGTCGAACATCCAGACCAATCCGGCTCGGTCGCCGGTTTCGTCGCGCTGACAATCGAGATACAGGTCGCTGGTGAAGGCGGTTGTCCGTTCACCGGCGCGGTCGCCCACCACGGGCCGAGGCCGACGAGACCGTTGACCTGCGTGTTATTTATCGACACGCGAATGTGATGGCTTGACGGGTTGGTACCCGACGCACCACGCGGATCGATCGAGATGTATCGGTTCTTCAGAATGTCATCCGGCGCGGGTGCCCGGATGGGCGGTCCGAACGCGCACACATTCCAGGTCGTTCCGGTTGTCACCGGTGTGATACTCTCTCCCGCATTGACCACCACGATATTCTCACCGACCGGATCGCCGATCACGCCGTCCACAAAGTTGAGCTCGGCTTGCACGCAACCCGTGGCGGGAGTCTCCGCCTCGATCGTCAGCTCCACGATGTCATGCGGAACGCCGCCGGCCAAGAGAACTACGGACCCAAGAAAATCGAAGAGCGTTCCCAACCTGGCACCTTGTCCAGGGAACACCTCAGGCTCGAAATAGTACGGACCATTGCCATTGTTCATCTGCTGCAATGCCGATCCCTCTGCGGCGCTGACGACGTCACAATCGAGCGCCTCGACGGCGACGGACAATGCTTGGCTATCTAGCGCCGCCTGGGTGAGCTGGATCGTCCTAGTGAACTGGATGGTCGTGTTGGGCGGGCCGGCCACATCACCCGAAGGCGCGAACTCAAATGCGTAGGCGGAATCGGGAATTCGAACCTGAGGTCCACAAACGGCGGTGTCGTACACGCAGTCGGGAAGACCGCTGGGTGTGGGGTTGAGTCCGCATTCCAATCCCGGCGCGGCCGGCGGCGACCCATTCGAGAACAGGTAGTTAAGGTTGAATATCGGATCACGGATATCAAAACCAAAGTCGCTG
>JADFIX010000495.1 GCA_022566435.1 Planctomycetota bacterium | reverse complement strand
CATCCGCTTGCGGGAATCGCCGCCGCGTTCGCCGGCGTGTCCGGGGGGTTCTCGGCCAACTTCATACCATCAGGCATCGATCCGCTCTTGCAAGGACTGACCCAAGTCGGCGTCGACGTGATCAACCCGGAGCGGCTGGTGAACCCGCTGTGCAACCTCTACTTCACCGGGATATCGAGTGTGCTCATTATCGGCTTGGGCTGGTTTATTACCGACCGACTGATCGAGCCGCGCTTGCAAGCGACGGCCGTCGACGGCGACCCCGACGATATGCCCAAGATGGAAGAATTGACTTCGCGCGAACGCCTGGGCATGTGGGCCGGTCTTTTCAGCGGTGTGCTCGGTGTCGGCTTGCTGTGGCTTTTGGCCGCCCCGCAGGACTCGGCGCTTCGGGCCGACGGAGAGCTGACCTCGTTCGCGGCCCCGCTGATGAAGATGATCGTGCCTTTGATTTTTCTGCTGTTCTTGGTTCCGGGCGTGGTCCACGGTTACGTCGCGGGCACGGTCAAGAATCATCGCGACATCATCAAGGGCATGAGCAAGTCGATGGGTACGATGAGCTACTACCTGGTCATGGCGTTTTTTGCGGCGCTGTTCATCGACGCGTTCAGCAAATCCAACGTCGGGGTGTTGATCGCCATCAAGGGGGCCAATTTTCTCAAGAGCCTGGGGGCGATGAATGAGGTGACCGTCGTGGGCATCATCCTGCTGACGGCCTGCGTCAACCTGATGGTCGGCTCGGCGTCGGCCAAGTGGGCGCTCTTGAGCCCGATCTTCGTGCCGATGCTGATGCAGTTGGGAATCGCGCCGGAACTGACGCAGGCGGCCTACCGCGTCGGCGATTCCACGACCAACATCATCACCCCGCTGATGCCCTATTTCCCGCTCGTTGTCGTGTTCAGCCAGCGCTACGTGAAGAACACCGGAATCGGCACGGTGGCGGCCATGATGCTGCCCTATTCGGTTTCGTTCCTGATCGCCTGGTCGGCGTTTCTTATCTTGTATTGGAAGATCGGAATTCCGCTGGGTTTGCAGTCGGCGTATGTTTATCCGTGACTTTTTCATGGCACTCGACGTTGCAAGAAAGAGAGTCGTCAGTTATCAGTTATCAGTTGTCAGCTATCAGCTATCAGTTGTCAGTTGTCAGTTGTCAGTTGTAGGGCGGGTTCCACCCGCCGGTCGTCTTGTTGCATTTGATTCTTGGCGATCGATCGTTTTCGATATGCCAATATCCCGGCACTTTCCGGCCGGCGGGCCGAAAACGAAGCCAATTTCAGAGGCGGAATCCGCGTTAACGGGGTCAAGGAGGCAGCAAATGGGTTCGTATGGGAGAGGAAACAGCGACGAAGCGACGAAGGAATGCGGGGAACAGCGACGAAGCGACGAAGCGACGGAGCGACGAAGGGACGGAGGGAAGCGGGAAAGAGCGACGAAGCGATCCTGATTGCATCGGGACAGGCTGCGCGACGAAGGGGACGGGCGGAGCGAGGGATGGTTCGGGGAACGGCGATGATGGGCGTCGAGTGGTGTCGGCGCGCGGCTGCGTAAGGGGCCTTCGGATACGAGATTCTGCGCATGGTGCGGACTCCCGGGAATAGAACGTCCGGGGTGATCGGGGCGAGGGCTCGATATGAGTGGTCAGTTTCCAGTCGTCAGTTATCAGCCGTCAGCCATCAGCCGTCGGCCGTCAGCCTTCCGCCTTCAGCCGGCGGCCTTTGGCTTGCGGCCGGCGGCGCGGCGGAGAAATACGCTCAGACGCTCTCGCCAGCGCGTGGCGAACGTCGAGAAAATATGCCGTGCGCTGCAGGTCCCGCTACACGACATGCTGGAAATGATCGACGACCCGCCCAAATCGAAACGAAAAGGCAAATCCAAGGCGAAAAAGAAGAAATCGTAGGTGTAGACGGGTCATCCATGTCCCGCTGACGTGGATCGACGATTCGTCGGCGTTGGCTCGCCCGATACTTGGGCCTTCTGTTGTATTCATGCTTTATCCGGCTGCGATCGCCCCGGTTTGATTCGGTCCGCATTTCCTGAGGGCGGTTCCGGTGGCAAGGAACGGTAAAACGGCAGTTCCTTGCTCTCTTCCCTCTCGACGCGGTTTCGTATTATTTCGATTGATCCGAGTAGGTCGTTCGAGTACTCTCCAGAGTTGAGGAATACCAAAGAGCATGAGGCTTGGAGGCGCCGACAGCGATCTGGTTCGCGAAGCGCTGATGGAAGACCAGAAGATTTCCACGGATGGCGTGAGCGTATAGTACGAGAAAACCAAGCGTGGAGGATGATAGCGGCTGAGTCCACCAACGCCGATCCCGTGGCCTTACTCGACGCGGCACGCCAGGCGGGGTCTCGGGGTGTTACGTGGATCGGGCTAAACATTGCTAGCGGGATGTGTGAGAGCTTCCTTTCCGGACTCATTGCCGCGTAGATGATATTCGTAATGTTTGAACAGTTTACAGGAGTCACAATTATTGGCCTATTCCTTTCGGGTGCTTCGCTCTACGGCCCAGGTGCATTTCCCGACGCAATATACATCTCAAATCTAGACGATCTGGATGCAAAGATTTCTCGCCTTTGGAGGCGGCTGGGAATAGGCTGTGTCCTCTTCAGCGCATCGATGCTGGCAATTCTTGTGGTCGGTCCCATATCTGCTCTCGCCGATCAATTCAGTCAGAGCGTAGCCTCCCTCGAGCGGATCGATGCGGTCATTTTCTTGGGAGTGCTGTTCACCTGGATCCTAACTTTCTTGGTCTCATGCCTATGTTTCGTATTGGAGTCTTTCCGGAGAAAATCGGAAGAGAAAGTTCGACTTGAGGGAATTCCTAAACGCAATGGCTAACGAACCTAAGATCATATCTGTACATAGCGGCAAAGGCGGCGTCGGAAAAACGACGATTGTGGCCAATCTGGGTGCAGAGCTTGCTGCTCGTGGAGCTTTCACCGTCCTGATTGATTCCGATTTTTTTACACGTGGTCTGACCTTCTTGTTGTCTAAAGATAAACTCGAATCAAAGGTGGGATACATTGATTTGGTTCAAGAGCTATGCGCTGAACATGAGCAATCGAAAGCCGGCAATACGGCAAACGTGCCCGGTGACGTTGAGCGCTTTCATAAGGTTGCGTCAAAGCTTTTTCTCGTGCCTCCAACCTGTCGGCGTGAGGGTTTCACGGGCGAATATAAGGAATATTCACTGGATTCCGACCCTGTGTCGAAGCATCTGTCTGACATGGCATTCGTATCGGCAGACGCATTTCGGAAGTGCTTTCATGGCCTTCAGTATGTATTGATCGATTGTCGATCTGGCACCGATCAAGCAGCGATAGCACCGGCATTCGTAGCAGACGAGTATTGGGTTGTCACGGAAGAGGACAATACAAGTATCCGAGCAACGAATTTTCTGCTCGAGTCAATCCAGTACCGCGTTTTGAGTGTGCCAGGTCGGGAAAACGATCCGCAGTTCGGCGGCTTCATCGTAAATATGATTGTGTCTGCTCGGCCACAATTCCTCGTGAAATCTCTTGAGCGGATCTTCGGAGGGCCATGCTTGGCCGTGGCCCCCCTCAGCCGGCGCGCACGGGAGGCGTTTATTCACGACAGACTCGTTTCGAAGTCGCGTCCGCACGATCCGGTCTCGCGAGAGATTCGCGCTCTAGCAAACGGAATCCCTGAAGGGTTTACGGAGTCGGCTGCAGATCGACTAGCCCGGCTAGATCGAATAGATAGACTTCGGCGATTAAGCTTGGGTGCCGTAGCCGCTTTCACGCCCGTGATAGCGGGATCTCTAATCTTTGTTCGGGAATTTTCGGAGTGGTTGTCACTCCCGGGACGGACGATCTCGATGATCGTTGTCCTCTTAGGGGCGGCGGCCGGGGTAGGTCTCGCAGCGCTCTATTTGCGCAGATGATCTTGAATCCTGCGCAGCGTCGACCATCTAACCACGGCCTTCACACTTGACGCTGTCATGGAGAACGCCGGAGGTTTTGAGGGTATGGCGATCCGAGGTATCTGCGTTAGAACGAGCGAGAGCGAATTTGTTCCATCAAATTTACGTTGTCATCTTGAATCCCGCGGAAACCGTGAAGGATCCGAGGGGTCTCGATTCGATTATGCGAACCAGCTCATCATAAGATTGACACTCGGACGGAAAGCAATCGCTCCTTCAGGTTGAAGATCCCGGGCCATCCAGCCGCCGCCACTCCCCCCTCAGGTAGAGTACCCGTTTGATCCAAGCCACCTTTACGGGCGGAAAAGGGGGACATTCTACTTTTTCTTCTCCGATCGCGCACCTCCGCTCGGGCGTTGCCCCGG
>JADFIX010000494.1 GCA_022566435.1 Planctomycetota bacterium | reverse complement strand
ACATCTATATTGATGGCGCACTGGCAGCGTCAGCCGCGTTTGGCGATCTCGGGGATCTCACCGGGCCGTTCGACCTGCTGATCGGGGCGTTCCCGTCGTGGGTTGCACCTACGGACTTCTTTGTTGGTGAAATGGACGAGATCGAGATCTTCGACCGCGCCCTGACGCAGGGCGAGATCCAGGCGATCTACGACGCTGGCAGCGCCGGCAAGTGCAAGACGGAACTCTGCCCGCTGCCGCCCCGGCCACCGTTGGTTCAGATGCCCCTAGCCAGAGTTCAGGGTGGTGGAGCAGGCCCGGATTATACTTTTTACATGAGCATCCACGAGGTCACCAACGAACAGTACGCCGTCTTTCTTAACGACGCCGAACGTGACGGCGGTGCCTCCGGCCTCGGCGCACAGATGATTTTCGCCGCCGACGGGAGCGTCACGCTGAACGACGGGACGATCCTGTTCCGTCCGCAGGGCGTCGTGGGAACAGCGTCGCGCATCCGACACGACGTGTCGGCGCCCGTCGGCGAGCGTTACGCGGTCGAGGAGGGCTTCGAACAGCACCCCATTACTAGCGTTTCATGGTTCGGCGCGCTCAAGTTCTGCAACTGGCTCACGCTCGATCAGGGCATCAATTGCGACCAGCGCTCCTACACCGAGGGACCCGCCGCTGGCGACTGGCATCCGATCACCATCTCGACTGCCGACTGGGCCGTACGCGATCTCAACAACGCGGAACGCCAAGCCCTGGTCGACGGCTACGCCGGGTTCCGACTTCCCATGGACAATCTGGCTCCCGTTGAGGGTTGGATCGGCGATCAGGAGAACAGCTACAACGAATGGTACAAGGCCATGGCCTACCGGCCCGGTGCCGCGGGCGGTGTCGATTCTGCCGGGGCCGCGCATCCACCGAATCATGCTTTTTTTGGGTTTGGGCGCGACGACATAGATGTAGCCAGCGCCAACTACGGCGCTCTTTACAGCGATGATTTGCCCGTCGGCTCTTTCGAGGTTGGCACAATCCTGGAACCCGGCGGGACTCCCACGCTTACCCGCCCCGACAACAATTACTTCGGCATCGCCGATCTCAGCGGTAACGTCGCCGAATGGCTCCAGGACCACGCTGGTTCGCCGTTCAGCCGTGCCGTGCGAGGTGGTCATTTCGACGGTCTCCCGGACGAACTGCTTTCCTCCCATCGAATCGGCGCGGCAGCCATTACCGCGGACGCCGGTACCATCGGGTTCCGCGTCACTCAGACCGTTTTCGAGATGCCCACGATCGAAGGTGATCTCTTCGACAAGCTTCGCCACGCCTTCAGCCAGATCGGGCTCGACCAGGTAGCCACGGGAATACTCTTGAACACCGGATCGTTCATCTACGGCGGTTCGATCCTCGAGCAGAACGGGAGCAACGCGGAAGCGCCACCGCTTGATAGAGACACCTTCGCCGGAGCCTATCAGGACCTCGTCCGCTCGTCGGTCGGGGCCGACCTCCCCACCTACGACGCACTCGAGACGGCCGCCGAGGCCCTCCGCGACGATGACCTCGTGGCCCCGATCATGCTCGCCATCGTCGACTACACCATGGTCGACCCGGAGGCGTGGAGCGACGCCCGCGTCGTGCCGGAGGGGGAGTTCTATGTCCAGACGTCCCCGCCCGATCCGACGGTCTTTCACAACCGACGATTCGTCGGCTCGTCCATCCTGCCGCCGCGCATCACCGACGGCCCGGTGACGTTCCTTCTGCCGTCGGCATTTCTCGTCAACACCACCGGCGAGCAAATCGCAGAGATCGCCATCCGCTTTGCTGGCGACGCCACCGAGTATGCGGTCGAACCGGGCGTCCCGTTCGATGTGCCCGCCCTTCAATTCGACGAGGAAGGCGTTCTCGAATACTCCATGACCCTAAGTATCACCGTCGCACCTCGGGCCTTCGGTCCGGCCTTTACTTACACCACTAAGGGAACGGTTGCCAAGGGCGGTTGCAAGGGTTCCTGCTCCCGGGACTGCGCGAAAAACATCTGTCAATGCCCCCTTAACCATCAATGCATCCCGGGTTGCCCCGGTTCCTGCCCCAGTTCGATCTGCGGACCCATCCCGCAAGAGCCTCCTTACATTCACCTCACAAACCCGATTGTAGCTGCAACCCCCTATGGAAATGGAAACGGTGAGCTTTACGTGCGCATATATCCATCTCCCAACACGCCGCCTCCCCCCTGGCCTTCATTGAGCGGCCGCCTCCGTAAGGTAATAGTCGCTGTCGACGGGTTCGATCCCACTAATTGCAGAACACACGGCGACATCTGGTGTGCCTTCGGCGACACGATCGAGGTCCTTCGTCGTGACCATGACTACGACATTGTCGTCCCCGACTACCGCGACGGGCGGACTTACATCCAGCGAAACGGACTAGCGCTGCGTACCCTTCTGAAGGACCACCTGCCCGGCTGGATCGACGATGACTTCAAATGCCGTCCCATCATTATGATTACGGGCAGCATGGGTGGACAGGTCGGGAGGTACGCCCTACGAACGATGGAGTTAGACGGCGAGGCCCACAACGTTGGCCTCTTCATTGCCATTGACAGCCCCTTCCAGGGCGCAGCCATCCCCATCGGATTGCAGGAAGCAACGAAGTTCCTCGCCGACCTAGGTCAGGTTGGCGCACAGCAGTTCCTCGCTGGTCTCCAAAGCCCCGCAGCCCGACAGATGCTGCGCTTCTATAATGAAGATCCATTGCATGATATATATTATAACGAAGTGAACTCGCTTGGGCTTCCGCAGAAATCCAGAAACGTCGCCCTCGCCAACGGTACGTCGATCAATCGCGTCGACAAGCTTCCAAAGGGATCCGTCGCAAAGTACGCCGATCTAAACAAGACGATCTACGCAAATATCTGCCTTATTCGAAATCCTTTTAACGGAAACTGTCTTCATTGGTATACAATTAGGCTCGCTGCCTTCGCCCTCAATGTCAAATCGGACCACCCCGGGACGGTGTTCCATTCCTGGCTCTCAGTATTGGGCATAACGGTGGGTAAACAAGTCGGGCTCACCCAAGCCGTGTACGTCGATCTCGCCCGAGGCGGGCTGCGGAACAGCCCCAGGCAATTCCGCGACGCGTGGAATGACGAAGCGGTTTTCGGGCCCTTCGATCTTAGTGGAATGACCGGGACTCAGGACTACCACAACTTCATTCCTCTCTTCAGTGCCCTGGGCGTCGAACCGCCGGGCGGCGACGCGCTTGACCTGGACTGGATACCGTCATGCGAACCGGGAGGATGCACGAACGGCGAAACGCCGTTTGATAACGCCTGGTTTAAGCCACTCGACAACACCGGGCATGTCTGCCAGACCGTTGACGCCATGTCGGTTCTGCTCGGTGAGATCAACGACTTAGAAAGTAGCCTGCTGGGCGTCGGAGCTTGTTGTTTTCTCGACGGTACGTGTGAGGTGATGGATGGGCAGTGCTGCATCTCGGGCGGCGGTACGCCGCATGGTGATGGAAGTCTGTGCCAAGGCGACAACGACCACAACGGGGTTGACGATACTTGCGAATGCGTCGACCCGCCGCCGGACATGGTGGCCTGGTGGACGGGCGACAACGACCTTACCCTCGCCGTCGACACCCTCGGTAACCATCACGGCAGTTTTGAGGGCGACGTCAGGGCGTCCGTAGTGGGTCCGAAGGTCGGTGGTGGAGCCCTGTTTTTTTCCGACTTTCCCGGTGGTATCTCCTACATCGAAGTTCCGGACGCTTCCGGGCTAAACATCGGGACGGGCGGGTTCACCGTGGACCTGTGGCTCAGAACAACCGCGGATGGATACAGACCGATCGTCGAGAAGGGATCGGGAGACCATCCGGGCTACGCCCTCAGGTTGCTGAGCGGGAAGCTGTATTTCGTCGTGTGCGACATCGATACATGTAGCAGCGTGCTAAGCCCGGTGTCGCCCCTGCTCAATAACGATATCTGGCACTATGTCGCTGCGACATATTCTAGAGGACCTATTGAAGACCAGATCGACATCTATATTGATGGCGCATGGGCAGCGTCGCGCCTGTTTGACCCTCTCGGGTCTATCTCAAACGTGGACGACCTGTGGATCGGCGCGGGTCCGTCCGGTACATCATCTCCACCGACGACTTTCTTTAATGGTGAGATGGACGAGATCGAGATCTTCAACCGCGCCCTTGATCCTAGCGAAATCGAGGCGATCTTCCTGGCGGGCAGCGCGGGCAAGTGTAAAGGGGTCCCATTGCCCGACGGCGTCTACTCGGGCTTCGTCGTTCGCAGCTACGACGATAAGCCGCTGGTCG
>JADFIX010000493.1 GCA_022566435.1 Planctomycetota bacterium | reverse complement strand
GATCGGTGATGAGGACGCGGCTGCGGCGTTTGATGAATTCGGACACGTAGGTGGGAACTAACTGTCGCCAAGCAAGCCGGGGCCGGGGGGTCGCGGCATAAGCAGCGCCCCCCCGACCTCGTTTCCTGACCTTGAAGTACATGACCGAGCTTATCGGAAAGGATAGAAGATGATACGAAGGTATTGTTTGCGGAGCTGGACGCCGGTCCTCCTGCTCCTCTTTGTCAACGCGCCGACTTTCGGAACTCCCGGTTCGGCCGGTCGCAAGGGAGGCGATCGCTGGGGGGCGAATTACTTCCCCAACGTTCCTCTGATCACACACGAAGGGAAAACCGTCCGCTTCTTCGATGACCTCATCAAGGACAAAGTTGTGGTGATCAACTTCATCTATACGACTTGTCCTGACGTGTGCCCGTTGGAGACGGCGAAACTTGCGCAGTTGCAGGCCATCTTGGGTGACAGGGTAGGTCGCGACATCTTCATCTATTCCATCACCATCGACCCTGAGACCGACACTCCGGAAGTTCTCGCGGAGTATGCGAAGGTGTACCAGGCCGGGCCGGGCTGGTTGTTCCTGACGGGGAAAGAGGCAGACATCACGCTTCTGCGCATAAAGTTGGGCTTGTATATCGACGAAATTCAGGACGAGGATTCCAATGATCACAACGTGAGCCTTCTCATCGGCAATCAGAGCACCGGCCGCTGGATGAAGCGCTCGCCCTTCGAGAATTCTCACTTCCTGGCCACTCAGATCGGCAGTTGGTTGCACAACTGGAAGATTCCCGACACCAACCAGGACAGTTATGCGCACGCCCCGAAGCTGCGGAAGATCTCCTCGGGGGAGAATCTGTTTCGGACTCGGTGTTCCGCCTGCCACGTCATCGGGGGAGCGGACCAGGTGCCGGACTACCAGAACGCGCGTCTACTGGGACCGGACCTGCTCAACGTGACACAGAGGCGCGACCGGGCGTGGCTTTCCCGGTGGTTGGCGGAACCCGATAAGATGCTGGCGGAGAAAGACCCTCTCGCCCTCGAGCTCCAAGCCAAGCACGGGCAGGTGGCGATGCCGAACATGGGCTTGAATGCGCAGGATGTGGCTGCTCTGCTCGAATACTTCGAGTTAGAGAGTCTCAGAGTCGAAAAAGTCCAACAATACACCGATGCACGAGCAGCCTCCCGGAAAAGCTCAGGCGCTCGAATGCCCTGCTGCCAAAAAAACAAGAGCGCCGTTTTGAAAAAGTCGGAGACCTTGGCCCAGACTGTCAGCCTTGGCGAAGGTGCTGAGATTCGACGAAGCGGCATGTTTCTCGGCCTCACGGGCCAATCTGCCGGGCTGGGCTGTTTCTTCTTGTTGCTGGCTGCGATCTTCAGGCGGCGTTCCTCGGCGCCGGTGGTGGGCTAGGTGAGCCTACTGGGCGCCCGAGAAACGAGGCCGAATAAAAGGAATGCCTGAGCCATGGATTCTGGTCCCAGCGTTACTGGTGTTGCACGGTAGAGATGTGTTCGGTATGTCCTTTCTGTTACGAGTAGGAGCCTCGACGATCTCTATGGCTGAAAAGTCTACGGCGGTTTTCTGAGGCGAATGACAATTGACACGGCGCCGGTCGCCCGGTGCCACTGAACTAGGAGGCAAATAATGACAAACGGCAAGTCGAAGGTCCGACGAGGCGTCAAGACGGTCGGTGTTTTGATGCTCCTTGGAGCTGCAACGTGGATCGTATTCCAAACTAACGCCGTAAGTTTCGCTGCCGTGCCCAGGCTCGGTGACGAGTTCGAGGCCATCGGCAGCGAAACCGGGGAGTTTGGGCTGCCGAGGCGGGTCCGGCATACTCCCACTGGCATCGTTCTGGTCTTGATCCCTTCGGGTGGGTTCACGATGGGGTCGCCCGAGTCCGAGTTAAAACGCGACGGCGACGAGGTGCAGCGAAGCGCGGCGATCGAGTCGCCCTTCTACCTGGGTGAGACGGAGGTCACGGCCGCTCAGTGGCGTCAGATCATGGGGACTGTCCCCCGCGATGCTGTGCCCAGCGATAACCGAGAACTACCCATCTCCGGTGTCACCTGGCACAAGGCGAAGGAGTTCGTGCGCCGCATGAACGCCCTCGGGTCACCCGGTTGGCGTCTACCGAGCGAAGCGGAGTGGGAGTACGCATGCCGTGCGGGCACCACGACTGCGTTCTCGTTCGGTCACAACATCACACCCCAACAGGTGAACTATGACGGTCTGCGCCCATACGCCGGTGCCGAGGCCGGTCTCCGTCGCGACTGGCCGGTGTCAGTGCGCAGCCTGCCCCGCAATCCGTGGGGACTCTACGAAATGCATGGCAACGTGTTCGAGTGGTGCGAGGATCTCTACGTCGTGCACCCGGAGCGTGGGATTGCCGCGAAAGATGTTCCCGGCGCCTCGCGCGTGCTACGTGGCGGCGCATGGAACTCGAAAGGAAAGCAGGTCCGTTCGGCGTATCGCGATGGCTACCCACCCGAGAGTTCCGGCACCAAGTACGGTTTCCGGATCGCCAAGTCGATTCGATAAGCCGATTCATCCACTACGATCGCCACCGCCGGCCCGGAACGCGGCGGGTCAGCGTTTGGCGTGCCTAGCCATCGTCTTCAGGCGGCCGCTCCTCGATTTTCGTAGAAGGATAGCCGCCCACTTACAATTCGGTTTACGCCGGCAGCGTAGGCTCGGGCGGCGTCGCCTACGTCGACTGCGGCGCAAACTCTGCGCACTACCGAGCCTGTTTATCGGTGGCTTGGTTCTTGACAGGGTACGGGCCGAGTTGGACAGAACGATTTCTCGACTCCGGTGATCGCGATTTCCACACATCTACCGCTCGTCGGCCGCGCCTTTCACGTCCAGCGAACATGGACCGAAGAATTGCTGGTGAACTGTACAGTTGATACTGTCGCCTCGTAAGAAGTACCATTGATCACGGAGAGAATTCCTGCCGCTCGAACTGCCAGGCGGCCATGCCATTGCTTTGCGCATGACTTCTATCTTGCTTGCTCGCCCAAACTCGACGCCCTTTCGGCCAAGTATCCGAGATTCCCCTTCGAGTCTATGGTACCGGCGCGATCAACAGGGCCGCACGCGAATTCAGATTGTTAATGGCGCGTCAGGACCGGATGCCAACACGCTGTATGATGTCGGTGACGGTAGCTTCACGGTCGAGGATTGGCTCGGTGGAGAGGTAATCGAGAAGAACACGCCAAACGCGGGCGACGATATGGAAACGGCCGACATCAGTTGGATCAGCGGCAACATCATCGTCGATCACGGCATGTGGGGCGGAAGTGATGCGGATTGGGGCATCACCATCGCCGACGGGTTTAGTCGTTTCCGCACCGGACGCGGCGAGCGGCCCGCAGTTCGTCAGGATGTTTCCGAATCCCAGGCAGGATATCCTGTTCGACACGCGTACTGCGTACTTCAGCAACAATCCGTTGCGGCTGTGGCGGCTCGGATTCGTCAAATGGGTGGATGTCCGGAACACGCACTTTTGCCTCGAACCTCCAGGCCGGCACACCGACCGGTGATGCAAGGGCCGATGCAGCGCCGGACCTGGGGATTAGTCCGCAGAAGGGCGACTGGCGGGAGCTCATGAGCACCCACTGGTTCCACGACCATATGCTCGATTTCACCGCGACGAATGTCTACAAGGGCAATGCCGCCATGTTCAACATGTACAGCGCGGTGGATCGTGGCAACGAAGCGGTTGACGACGGGATCAACCTCCGTATGCCGAGCGGCACGGCGCTAAACTGGGGAAACCGCGACTACGACGTCAACCTTATTGTCGCCGACAAAGCCTGGGACTCGGACGGCCAGCTTTTCTTCAACATCTTCAACCTTGACGGCTTCCTCGGCGACCAGATGCGGACCAACTGGCTCTGGAAGCCGCACCTGGAGGTGCGTGCCCGTCGGTATCGTTTCCGCATCTTGAACGGCTCGGTATCGCGGTTCTTCCGGATCGCCCTGGTGGAAGAGGTCAACGGCACCGGCGGTGAGATCGCCGGGCTGTCTGGTTCAGGAATCTCCTACAACAGAGTGCCCTTCCACATGATCGCCAACGACGGCAACATCATGGAGCACTCCGTCTTCTTTGACGAGGAAGGCGGTGGTGGTGGCGGCGGCGGTTGGGGCGGAGGCGGTGAGCTCGTCAATCGCAAGGGCATTCTCCCGACACAGGGCATCGCCGAGCGCTACGACATCGTCGTCGACTTCGCCCAGTTCGCGGCCGGCACCAACCTGTACTTTGTCAACGTCTTAGAGCATGAGGACGGCCAGGGACCGGAACAGGATATCTCGCT
>JADFIX010000492.1 GCA_022566435.1 Planctomycetota bacterium | reverse complement strand
AGAATCAGGATCGTCGATGGGTTCAACGGACATTTCCCGAGCAACGATGGGCCAACTCACGAAATCGTCGACCTGGGCACTGAGGTATTCGATGCGTTGTGATTCTGGTAGTGCAAAATATCGATCGACTCTCTCAAGCAGCATGACTTCCGCTAGCAGATCGAAATTTTTCCAAAATTGATCCGGATAGAGCTCGTCCAGATCATCCTTGTCCAAGTTGAATCGCAGACCCGTTCGAAGTCGCTCTTCCATCTCGTGGACAATCTGAAGCTTCACTCCGTGCGACACGTTGCTCAAGTCGTAGGTTTCCAACCAGCGGATGCCGTACTTCTGCGTGCCGAGGTACCTGGAGGTGCTCGACGAGATACCGAAGAACGTCATCGGGCGGGTTCGCAAGGACGAAGACTCCGGTTCGGAGAAGAAGTCCTAACTTGGACGTGTATCGCCGTGAAGCTGATCGTCGGTTTGGGTAATCCCGGGACCAAGTATGACGGTACACGGCACAACGTGGGATTCGAGGTCATCGATTTGCTGGCCCTGCGTTGGAAATGCCCGCTTTCAGTCGAGAAGTTCCACGGCTGGTTCGGCATAGGAGAATTCGGCGGCGAGCGTGTCGCACTGCTCAAGCCGACGACGTTTATGAATGTGAGCGGCAAGGCCGTCCTTGCGGCCGGTCGCTTTTACAAGCTGGATTTGGAAGACCTGTTGGTGATTGCCGACGATTTAGCCCTTCCGATCGGTCGCGTGCGGATGCGTGCGAAGGGTTCTTCCGGCAGTCACAAGGGTTTGCAGAATGTGCTCGACCGTGTCGGCTCGGACCATTGGAGCCGTTTGCGGGTCGGGATCGGCGAAGCGATCGGTCATGCGGCGGGCTATGTGCTAGGCGGCTTCGGGCCCAAAGAGCGGCTGCTCATGGATCGGTCGACGGCGCATGCCTCGGAGGCCGTGGAGTGCTGGATCGAAAACGGTGCGGACTTGACCATGACCCGCTTCAACGGAGATCCGCCTTCTTGACGACATGGATCGCCGGCGGAAACGCAGTAGAACTCTGGTAGGAGACGACAGACCTTGAACCAATACGAAGGCATGTTCTTATTCGATCCCACATTCGGGAGTTCGATCGAGAACTGTGAAACGGAAGTCAACCGTTTAATGGAACGCGCCGACGGAGAGATCCTCTTCATCGGCAAGTGGGATGAGCGGCGTTTGGCCTACCGGATCAACGGGCGCAAGCGCGGTGTGTACATGTTGGTGTATTTCAACGCCCCGCCCGACAAGATTGCCGGTATGCAGCGCGACGCCCAGATTTCGGAGGACCTTCTCCGGTTGATGGTCGTACGTGCCGACGGCGTGTCGCGCGACATGATGGAGCGGCAGTGTGCGGCGCGCGGGGCCGAACGCGGTCCCGAGGAGGAAGCGGCATCGCAACCTTCTCCCGATCAGGCGGTCGCAAAGACCGAGGGGTCGGGCGAAGCTATGGCGGTCGCGAGGGCAGCGGCTCCGGCCGCAATAGCAGCGGCGGCGCCCGAAGCGACTTCCACCGAAACCACAGAGCCTGGACCCGCCGAGTCATCCGAGAATCCCGCGTAACGGGACGGAACGACGGCATGATTGGAGGAAGAGCCGATGGCCAGCTACAACCGTATCGTGCTCATGGGGAATCTGACTCGTGATCCCCAACTGAGCTACACGCCGGCGAACACCGCGATTTGCAAGTTCGGATTGGCGACGAACCACAAGTGGAAGGACCGCGACGGCAATTTGCAAGAAGAGGTCTGTTTCGTGGACTGCACCTTGTTCGGTCGAAGTGCCGAGCCGTTCAATCAATATTTGAAGAAAGGACAACCCGTCCTGGTGGAAGGTCGTCTTCGTTTGGACCAATGGACGACGCCGGAAGGGGAAAAACGTAGGAAACACGAGGTCATCGTGGAGAACTTCACCTTTGTCGGTGGCGGACGCGAGGGCGGTGATCCCGGGCGATCAGCCGACCGACAAACCGAGGGCGCGTCGCCGGCGGCCGCCGCAGCGTCTGCGGAGGGCGCACCGCGAGAGCATGGCGGTGACGACATTCCGTTCTAGCAGGCGGAGGACGAAATCGGCGATGCTTGTGGATTTCGAGATTGGCAAAAAAAAGTTCGGCGTTGAATCCACAAGTGACAGGTCGGTACACAGGGCGAAGAATATCGCCAAGGTACGCCGATGGCGACGGTTACGCCGGTTGAGGTTGACTGTGAACAAGAAAAGTCGCGTGGGCGCGGGTCTTGCGAACAGTTTCCATGGGTCATTGTCGGGCATGGTACCCGCGGTTTGGTATATGATAAGCACGCCTTCGGACGCCGGCGGGCGAGAAGTGGAATCGAGATAGACATGGTGAAGTTACTACTTTGCGAGAACGTCGAAACGCTGGGCATCGTGGGTGACGTCGTTGACGTGGCACCCGGTTATGCCCGCAACTACCTCCTGCCGCAGGGACTCGCGACCGAGCCGACCGACGGCAACATGCGCAAGCTTGCGGAAAGACGCCGGGTCGCCGAGTTGGATCGTGCGAAGAAACGAACCGAGCTGGAGCAACTTGCCGAAAAGCTCACGGACGTCGAAGTGACGATTCATGCACGGGCGAACGAGGAGGGTGTGTTGTACGGCTCCGTCGGCGTCAAGGAAATCGCAGACGCCTTGGCCGAAGAGGGCTTTTACCTCAGGCCAGAGCAAATCGCCTTGGAGCGTCCCATTCGGCAACTGGATACGGAATCGGTGGCGATCAAGCTAGCCGACGATCTGTCCACGCCGGTGAAGGTTTGGGTCGTTCGGGAAAAGACGGACGACGACATGGAGGATGAGGAAGTGTCCGACGCGGGGGCCGGCAGGGAGGCTGGCGTGGATGACAACAGCGCCGACGAATAGCTTGCCTGGCAAAACGAGGGCGGAGCGCCTACCACCACAGGATCTCGACGCGGAACGAGCGTTGCTTGGCTCGATGATGATGAGCCGGGACGCGATCGCCGAAGTGATTCCCATCATCGGGCGGGAGGACAGTACTTGGTTCTACCTGCCCGCGCACCAGCGACTCTTTGAAGTTCTTCTGGACATGTATGACGATCCGACGAAGGCCATCGACCTGATCGTGGTGTCGGATGAGTTGCGGCGACGCGACCTTCTGGAGTTGATCGGTGGGCAGGATTACATGATCCTGCTGGCGGAGAGCTTCGCGGAATGGGCGAACGCCGAGCATTACGCCCGCATCGTACGCGATAAGGGGATGCTGCGCGATCTCATACGCTGCGCCGGAGAGATCTCCGAGGAGGCCTATTCCGGGATCGACGAGGCACGCGAGATATTGGACGTCGCCGAGCAGCGGATCTTCGCGGTCACCGAAAAACGCGTCGGTGGCGGGGTGATCGGCATCCGCGACGTCATGACGCGTTTGATGCACCAGCTCGATAGCAATGACGGCGATACGTGCACGGGTTTACGCACGGGTTTTCGTAAGCTCGATGAACTCATGACCGGGCTTCAGCCGGGCGATCTGATCATCATCGCCGCACGACCGTCAATGGGCAAAACCGCCCTGGCATTGACGATGGCACAGCACATCGTGCTTCGAGAACGAAAGGGCGTCGGTTTCTTTTCCATGGAGATGAGTTCGGCACAGCTCGCGCAGAGATTGGTGTCGATGCAGGCCGGCGTGGACGCGCATCGTTTGCGTCAGCGGCGCACAAATGACGAGGAAAAACTCGCACTCCTTAATGCATGCGATGCGTTTTCGGATGCCCCGCTGTACGTGGACGATACCCCGGGTATGACGGCGATGGAGTTACGGTCGAAAGCCCGCCGGTTGAAACAAAAGGCCGACATTCAAGTGATATTCATCGATTACCTCCAACTCATGCACTCGCCGAGAGCGGAAAGCCGCCAGGTGGAAATCTCCACGATTAGTCGTGGACTCAAGTCATTGGGACGAGAACTGAATATTCCCATCGTGGCGATGGCGCAACTGAACCGCATGCCGGAGGGCCGCCAGGATGCTAAAGGCACCGAGCAGGCCTGCGAAATAGTCCGTAATAGAGTTGCCGGCCCGGGTTGGGGGGTCGTCAGGGAATCCGGTGACGCTGGCATACCCGGTGCGAGCCTGCGCCAGGATGTCGTACCCGCGGTGATGCCTGTAGGAACCCGTCTGGCCAAAGGCGCTGACGGAGAGGAGGACTATTCTGGGGTTGATAGCTTTCAACACCTCGTATCCTATTCCCATGCGGTCTATTGTTCCTGGGGAGAAGTTCTCCGTTACCACGTCGGCCTTCTGTATCAATGCCAGAAAGACCTCAAGGCCTTTGGGGCG
>JADFIX010000491.1 GCA_022566435.1 Planctomycetota bacterium | reverse complement strand
AGCACTCCGTCTCCGCAGACGCCGAAGCTGATCCTAAAGGCGTTGTCGCTGGTCAAACCGGTCAAATAGACATTGCCCGCGGCATCCACGGCGATAGCTCTGGCCCCATTGAGCGTATTTCCGTCGTCGTCACCGGCGCTGTTTATGATTTCGGTGATCGTACCACCTGGCGTGATCCGAAAGGCGTTGTCACTGGAGACGCCCGCTACATAGACATTGCGTCCAGCATCCACCGCGATGCCTTCGGGGCCACTTAGCGAATGTTCGCCGTCACCAGCGCTATCGATGATCTCCGTGATCGTCCCGCCCGGCGTGATCTTAAAGACGTTGTTGCTGAATCTGCCGGACACATAGACGTTGCCCGCCACATCCAAGGCCACGCCTCTTGGTTGACTTAGCGAGTTTTCGCCGCCGTCACCTGTGCTGTCTATGATTTCGGTGATCACGCCACCGGGTGTGATTCGAAAGGCATTTTTACTATTGGCGCCGACCACATAGACATTGCCCGTGCCGTCTACGGCGATGTCAAAGGGGAAATCGAGCGCGTTTCCACCGCCGTCTCCAGAGAGGTTGACAATCTCGGTGATTACCCCGTCGGGCGTGATTTGGAAGACGTTGTCACTAAACTCGCCGACCACATAAACATTACCCGAGCCGTCCACGGCCACGGCCCCAGCTCCGTTAAGCGTTCTGCCGTTACCGTCTCCGGAACAGTTGATAATCTCGGTGATCGTCCCGTCAGGTGCGATCCGAAAGGCGTTGTCGCTCGCGAGGCCTACGACATAGACATTTCCCAGTGCATCCATCGGGACGCCTCTGGTTCCATCTAGCGTACCTTCGGCCCCGTCTCCGCTGGAATCGATGATCTCGTCGATTGACCCGTCCGGCGTGATTCGAAAGGCGTTGTCGGAGGACGCGCCGGCGACGAAGACATTGCCCCAGGCGTCCACGGCAATATCAAACGGAAAATCGAGACCGTTTCCAGCGCCGTCCCCTACAAAGTCAATAATCGCGGTGACCACCGGGGCGGTCGTGTTCTGACCGGCGTCGTTGCGGTCGGCGGTGACCGGGTTGTCACCGCTCGCGGAATCCACCCCAACCGTCGAGAGACCGATTAGCGACTCGAGCGGAAGGAGATTGGAGATATTCGCATCCGCGACCTTCCCGGTCAGGCAAGCGATGACAATCAAGCTGAGGGCGGTAGCCGGCAGGTCGCGACTCGCCCGGGCCTTTCGTACAGTACTGGTCAGCAAGAAAAACGCGACATTTCTCATCTCGGCATCCCCTCCAAAAGAACGTTCCCCTTAGGTGTCCAGGGTAGGTCTGCTTTCAGCCAGGATTTCTTACGCGTAATTTATTTTTTTTCTCTGTATTCCATCGCCTGGCGTCGGATCGCTGCACACCATCATGGCATTTGCCTGCGCGTTCCAGTCCCTCCGTGGACGGTTTGATTCGCGGCACATGCATGTCCACCGTGAACCGCATGGTCTGGTCCATGATCGACCGCCTATTTTTGTCTAGCGATCTACGCGCTACGATGCGATCGAAGACCAGGCTCGTTAGGCCCCCCGAGTCCACTTCCACGATCTACCTCTTGGGGGTACAACGGATGGCGGCACTAGTTAAGACGCCTCAGTTCGGATCGCGACGGAAAAAAACGAAATAATCGCAAATATTCTGTGCACGACCCGCCTTTCTGTAATTCGACGCAACGCCATACTACAAAGGAATTCGAAAAAGTGCAAGAGAAATCGGGCGGGCCGACGATACGGTGCTTGTGCGGGTGCCCCATCCTTCGGGTACTCCCGAAGGGTGGGGGACGTTCAACTGTACAACCTCTTCAGGGTTGACTTGCGTCGTGCGTCACGTCACCCAGGGTGCCGCCCGCCTGCGGCGGACTGACCCTGGGCTGCCATGTCGCTGCCCCTTTGAGGCGAAAAGACGTTGGCAGTGCATGCACGCGAGACTTCGCCCCGCTCACTCTTCGCGGTGGCCTGTCGCGTTTCGAAAATGTTTCGCCCACCAGGCAGGAAACTGTTGCTTGGTGAGCAAAAATTGCCTGGCGATCTCGCGCATCCGAAGAGGGTCCCGCGCCAGATACTCGGGGCAATGCCCCAACGTGGCTTCTACTTCCAGTTTCCGAGTCATCCGATTCCCTGGTCGGAGAATCGTAAGATGAACAAGGGTTCGCGGCCCAAGTTGGCGAATGGCAGCCCCGAAGTTGGCGTTCGCACCGAAACCCTCCTTAAGCGGCTCACCGTTTAGGGCGATGATGACGTCGCGTTTTTTCAAACCCGCGCGTTCGGCGCCGGTATCCGGTGTGACTTGGTGGATTTCAATGCCCATGTGTCCCGGACGAATACGACTGTCGTCGGCGTGGGTCTTCGGCACAGTGCGTTGCGAAATGCCGAGAAACCCGTAGCGATCATAAACGTGATACATAAAATAAGCGGCATGAACGATATCCTCGATTCGAAGTCGGACTTCCAGATCGTCCGACGAGAAATACGCCGAACGTAGTCGTTCAAGCGCCCCGCGTCCGATGAGCGCGAGGCGCTGGGTGGCCGCTTCACGCTGTTCGTAATCGTTGGAACCGAGCTGGGGGATGAGCCGTTCGACTTCTGCGACCTCACTGGACGACAGCGAGGCACGGAACACTTCGTCCCGAACGGGGATCGCATCGCGAATATCTTTCGTCTGCGCGGCGGCGCCCTCAGACACTGCGAGGAGAATCGGTACGGCCCAGATCATTGATCGCATGAGTTCCATTCTCCCTCTGACTTTTCGAGGACGACGATCGTCCCTTTTGATCATAGTTGGTTCCGCAACTCGCCGCACACCCGATCGACATCTTCCGACGAAAGTTCGTGATGGAAGGGTAGGGCGACCGTTCGATCGGCCAGGGCCTCACACACCGGAAAGTCGCCGCGTCGATATCCGAATTCTTCCACGTAAAACGGTTGAAGATGGATCGGTGCGAAATAGTTGCTGCACCCGATTCCTTTTTCCCGCAGTGAAACTAGAATTCGATCGCGATCCGCCAGGTTGTATCGGTTGGCGAGACGCACCACGAATACGAACCAGTTTGGGGTGACGCCGGGTCGCAGCCCTTGAAGCGTCAATCGCTTTTCGGGGCCGAGACGGGTCTGGTAGAGTTCGTAGACCCGAGTTCGTTCGCTCGCGATTTCCGTCAGGCGATGAAGCTGTGCGATTCCCAGCGCGCAATTGATGTCGCTGATACGGTAGTTGAACCCGAGCCGGGGATGTGCCAGCCAGCCGCCGTTCCCGTCGCGACCCTGGTTGCGCAGTGATCGTGAAAGCCGGGCGAGTGCCGCGTCATCGGTTACGATCATGCCGCCTTCACCGGTCGTGATTTGCTTGTTGGGATAAAAGCCGAATACGCCGGCATCGCCGAACGAGCCGGCCGGCTTGCCTTTGTAAGTGCTTCCCAAGGCTTCACACGAATCCTCGATCATCCGAAGGTCGTGGCGGTGGGCGATATCGAGAATGGCGTCCATGTCCACCATCTGCCCGAAGACGTCGACCGGGAGAATGGCTTTGGTCTTTGGGGTCACCGCCGCCTCGATTCGAGCGGGATCGATGTTCCAGGTATGCGGATCGATATCCACAAAGACCGGCTTCGCCCCCTCGATCAGCGCGCAGTTGGCCGATGCGATGAATGAGAACGGCGTAGTGATGACCTCGTCGCCGTCCCGGATGCCCATGGCCCGAATCAGAAGGTGCAGGGCGCATGTGCCGCTCGAACATGCCACGGCGTGCTTCCGACGGCATTGGTCGGCGAAGGCCTCTTCGAACGCCGGGAGCTTGGGCCCTAGACTCAGGTCGCTGCTTTCTAGGACGGCGACCACGGCGTCGATTTCGACCTGGGTGATGTTAGGTCGGGCAAGGGGCAGTTGTTTCTCGGTCATCCGTGTCTCACTCCGGTGGAGCCTGTTTGGCGTTCTCGCTTGGCGGGCATTATAGTATCGGCCCGGCGACACCGATACGTGTTGTATCGCGCCTTTGCCGGCCGTGTTTTGTGGCGGCGGCCCCGTGATTGGTGGTGGTCAACCATAGCGCGGTGGCATCGATCGAGGGGTTCCTAAAACACCTCACTTGATCTGGATGTGATTGTTTCGGTGGCGAGGGGCGCCCCGAGGACTCCTTCGGAAACCTAGCTGATGAAGACCAAACGAGTATCGAAGACCGGTCGTAACGCCGCGGGACGCCTCACGAGTGAGCGGGCATGGCTTGACGCGATCGAATCGCGGACCGCCTTCGTCGGAGTGGTCGGCATGGGGTACGTCGGGCTTCCCCTGACGCGTACCTTCTGCGATGCCGGATTT
>JADFIX010000490.1 GCA_022566435.1 Planctomycetota bacterium | reverse complement strand
AGCGGTATTCTCCGGACCGAGCAACGCGACACATTCGTCCGCGCCGACAAGAGGTTTGGGGAACTGTCCGGGTGAGGTTTCCACCGGCGCCTGCACCCACCATGAACCGCCAACCGACGCAGGATGCGGCAGGCTGGCGGTTAACGTGACTTTCAGTTTGACCAATTCTCCCGCGTTGTTGGGTTTGAATGAGATGTACCGATTCTTCAGCCGATCGCTAGGCGTTCCGGGATCGACGGGAGCCGGCCCGGGCACGGTAATCGTCCCGGTCATATCGACAAGACAATGGGGGATACAAAAGTATGAAATGACACCGCCCGGTTCCTTCAACGGAACTGTATACGTGACCTCCAGATTGGCCAAGTCCAGCGGGTCGTTGAACCGACCGTCGGGTGTACACGGGGTCCCGGACGTCACCGTGTGGATGCCGCTTCCCCAGTGCCACTCGATCGTGTCACCCGGCGCGACGACAATGTCGGCCGGATCGAAGGTCAAACCATCTTGGACGATATGATGTGTCGTGGGACCTCCGCAGTCCGAATCGTCGCCGTCGGTCAACTCATCGCAGTCGTTATCCACAAAGTCGTCGCACACTTCCGCGGCGCCGGGATTGATGTCGGGGTCCCCGTCATTGCAGTCTCCCGCGGCACCGTTGGGACAGGACGGATCCCCGGGCGATCCATAACCGTCATTGTCGGAATCATTGCATACTCCCGGCGTGCCGATGCTGATGTTACCGTCGCTGATGTCGAAGTAGTCGGTCGCGGCGTTGTCCATCCGCACGCGCACTCGGACTTGGTCGGACGGGTCGTCCGGCACCGTCCATTCATAGGTGTGCACGCTGCCGAGTGCCGGGCTTCCAGGCGGGAGATCCATCTCGATGGGGATCCACGGTCCGGCCGACCCAGTCGTCGAGTACCAAAGATCCCAATTCAGTAGGGTGTGGACAATTGCGATATGCCACTCGATTGTAAAGACCGAGCCCACCTCAAGAAATTCTCCCCCATTGGGTTCGTCGAGAATAACGTGGCCGGCCGCCGGACCGGCTGACAGGAACATGCCGCACGTTCCAGCCAGCACGCATGCAAATGTTTTCGAATGAATTGGTGTGCGCATTCGCAAGAACCTCCAGTTAGGGACAGGACAAGTTGTCAACTGACATTGCCCATTTGGGCCGTCGTCGACCGAACAACATTCCATGATATGACTTCAGCTTCCTCGATTCGAGGGCTTCGTGGAGCGATGTCCGGCGACCCAACGCCTGATTCTACCGTGGAAGGGGGTTGCGATGCAACACTAATCTTGCCGGGAAGTGATTTTAAAGACCGTGTTGATCAATGGCATTTTCTATGGTTCGGCGGATTTTCTCGTGAATGTCGCGCGGATGGGTGATCGACATCCAAATCAGCGGGGCCTGATGGGGCTCGTCGCATACAAAGGAAATGGTGCCCAGCCCGAGCAGTTTCTCCGGTGCTGTGGCGTTCAAGTATGTGTTTCGAACGCCGATCAAAGCACGGGAATCGACTCGAGGCGCGCGGACGCCGTAAATACACAGGACTCGACGATTCGTCAGCACGTACCAAGTCGGTACCCACCGGATGATGCCGATGGCCAGCCGCGCCACTCCGAGAACCAGGACGATCTGAACCCACAAGGACGCCGGCAGTCCGAGGATCGGTTTTCCCAACGCCGTCAATGTAACGCCCAGGACGGCCGCCATGATCAGCCATGGCATCGAGTCGAATAGGGGTCGCCACATCGACGGCTTGATCGCCAGGACAATCGTCTCACCGCCGTCGACAATTTCGTGCGGCAAGAAAGCCCAAGATCTTTCGACCGCCGAGCTGCCGGAGGGGGATTCCGTCATGACGGTGGCGAAGGTCGCAGTGCTTTCCACGTGGACTCCGCTGCTCGTCACGACGCACGCTCCGGTTCATGGAATTCGGACTTGAGGACTCCGAGGTAGGGAAGGTTGCGATACAAACCATCGTAATCCAAACCATACCCGATCACGAATTCGTCCTCGATATCGAAGCCGACAAAATCGACCGGAATACCCGGAGGCGCCACGTCGTGCTTCCTCAACAATACGGCCGTGCGCACTGTTCGCGGCCTGCCGGATCGAACGAGATCCTGGACAATGCGTAGCGTACCGCCGGTATCCAGAATATCATCGACAATCAGGACGTCGCAGTTGTACAAGTCCGGTAGAATCGCTGATTCGAGGCGGGCGCCTCGCGATTCGGTCGTCTTCCCGGCGTAGCTGGTCGCGGCGACGAGTGCGATACGAATGCGCATGGGCAGACAGCGAATCAGATCCGCCCGGAGAGCCGGTCAGAATGGCGACAATCGTGATCCCTTCGCCGTTATAGGCATAGGCAGCGGTGATTTCGTCAGCGATGGAGGTCACGCGCGTCGCGATTTCACGCGCAGGAATGACCATTCTGGCAATGTCGTCTTGCATTGAAGAATTGTCATCCGTACGCCCGATAAGTTCGAGCCACCCGAAACGTAGCGAGACAATCGGATCGACTGCTACTTGATGGCGACCGGCGTCGAGGAGACGTTGGCCAGCATCCGTTTGAGCGCGATCCGCGCGAGATTCGTCGTTTCCGGATCGACTTGAATACGATTCACGACCCGGCCTGCCGCGATTTCATCTAGCGACCATAACAGATGCTTGAGATCGATCCGGTACATGGTCGTGCATAAACACTGAACAGCGGCCAACGATCGAATGTTTTTTTCGGGGTACGATCGAATCAGTCGATCAATGAGGTGGACTTCCGTGCCGATGGCCCATTTGCTCCCTGCGGGGGCCTCGCGAATCGTGTTGATGATGAATTCGGTACTTCCTGCGAGGTCCGACTTTTGCAAAACCTCCCAAGCGCATTCTGGATGCACAAGAATGTCCATCTCCGGATCAAGCCGGCGAATCTCATCGCATTGCTCGGGGGTGAACAGACCGTGCACGCTGCAGTGCCCCTTCCAGAGAATGACCCTCGCATCCGCGACATCTTTCGGGGTGAGCCCGCCGTCGGGACGGTGAGGATCGAACAGGACCATTTCGTCGAGGGGAATGCCCATCGAGTACGCCGTGTTACGGCCCAAGTGTTGGTCAGGTAGAAAGATGACTTTGTCGCCTTCTCCGAAAGCCCACTCGAGAATGGCCCGCGCGTTGCTGCTGGTGCAACATGCCCCGCCGTGGCCGCCGCAAAATGCCTTGATGGCCGCGGAGGAGTTGACGTAGGTGATGGGGATCGGCTGGGCGCCGCACTGCTGGGTCAGAAACGCCCAGGCGTCTTCCATCTGATCGATGTCCGCCATGTCCGCCATACTGCACCCGGCGGACAAGTCCGGAAGGACGACCTTGATATCGTCACCGGTGAGCATGTCGGCAGATTCCGCCATGAAGTGCACGCCGCAGAATACGATGAACTCAGCGTCCTCTTGGCGGGCGCCGACCTGTGCCAGCATAAGACTGTCGCCTGTGAAATCCGCAAACTGAAAAACTTCGTTCTGCTGGTAATGATGGGCGAGGATCACGACCCGCGATCCAAGTTCAGCTTTGCGCGCTGAAATGCGCTTTGCCAATTCAGCCTGCGAAAGGACTGCGTATTGAGGTGCGATTGGTGGTTGAAACAACATCAGTCATTCACCTTTGGGCTGACATCCGCCGGGATGCCCGCCGTTCCGATGTATTATACGGCTCTTTTGCGACCCAGGCAAAGTTACACGCTGCTCCTTGTCCGCCGGAATAGGACGGCGCCGTGGTTGGATTCCGTACCGTCCCAGATCAGCACGCGACGCGACCGTGCTCGAAATAGGTCCCTCGTTCGCCGCGAGGGGGCTAGAGCAAGGGAATGGCGGCGGTCGGCCTTTCCAGCTCTCAATTCTCGCTAGCTTCACTAACGCTTTCGCGAATGGTCTGACCGATAATAAGTGCAGAGGACCGCCCTCGGTTGCCTTGTGGCGCCCGACACGGAGCGAATCAGGATTCAAGTAGCACGCGAGGTAGACATGAAAATCGGTGTATTCGAACATGGATGGTGGAAGCCTGCGTGCAAGGCGCTGGGACACGAAACCATTAATCTTCCCGTGCCACAGCACGCCAGTGGCAATGTGCATGCGACCGACCTTGCAGGTCGCATCTCCAACGGGGGGCAAATTGCCGGAAAGCTGGCGGAGGAACCGGTCGACTTTGTGTTGGACACGAGCGGGGTTGGTTTGGGATTTGTGACTGATCCGCAGGGTGGAGATCGGTTGAAACCGGCGCACGAGGCGACCGACACTTTCTTGTTTTCTCATTTTATCGACCCGATCGTTACCGTGTTCCAGGGGCTAGGCTGGACG
>JADFIX010000489.1 GCA_022566435.1 Planctomycetota bacterium | reverse complement strand
GAGGATATCGTAGAGCGGAAAGAACTGATCGGGACTGGCCAAGTCCGAGCGCAGCCTTGGCGCACGGTCCGCCAGCCCTTCGATTTGGGCAAATCGAGGGCTTCCCACGCCAACCGAGGGAGCATATGGGCCCGCGGGTCCGCTACCACTGATCCCAGGTCCGGGTCGACTGCCTACCGGTTGCGGTTGGGACGGCGTCCCCGATCCCGCGAAGGCCTGGGGAGAGCACACCGCACAGACTCGGGTCTCCTCGTTGAAGTGCTGCCAGCACAGCGGAAAGTTGCCGCACCTTGGGCAACGCCGCGAAACATCCCTGGCTACGTAGGTTCCGCAGCCTCGGCAGTAAGGCGTGTAATCCTCCGCGGCTCCACCCCTGTTAATGATTATCTGCTCAATGTCGACGTTGGTGGTGTCGTCACCTATATTCATCGTGCGCCCAGGTGGTTGGGCGTCAGGGGCTGGGCTGGGGCTTTGGGTTTGATCGGCGACGGCTGTGGTGAGAAGTCCAATGCCGGCTTGAGCGATTTTGGCAGATCTGCGATCGCCGAGATGAATCAGGTCGGGGTCATCCCCGATTGCGCGCACAGTGGTTGGCAAACAAGTTTGGAAGCGGTTTTGCGATACACTTTTCTCTGACGAGGAAATTCAGCGGAAGCGAGTGTTGGCTGTAATTCTCGATGGGCAGGTTTATGAACTGATTAACGCTCACACGATGCTGGAATCAAATCTCGGCGACATCACGATCTCCGGCAACTTCGACCAAATCCGACAGCAAAAAGACTGGGCCAGGATTCTTACTACCGGCCCGATACCCGCTCGACTGCATTTCGACAGGATGACCTCTCTTGGAAAATGATGGGGTACTCTGCCTTCAGAGAAACTTTGAGCTTCTGTTTGCTTTCATGCTCCCGCCACCCAAGCCGCAAATTCGGCCCCGTCGACAGCCACAATTGAGGCCCGATGTTGTCAGCCGGCCATTTTCTGCACACGATAGAATTCTCAACTTGCCGTGGGTAGTACAGAGATAACAATGTGTAGTGTAGTTGAAGTCGCAAGACTTCAGACTGGCCCAGCTACCACTGAACGCACGCGTCCGTGCGACTCGCTCTGAGTGGGCCACGGCACACGGAGAGTGCCTACTACTATTTCAAAATACACGATCATGTCGCGCTTCATTCTTGATAGAATTACTCCTTGAAATAGATGAATTTCCGAGGAGGTATCAACGATGAACGCAAAGGCGCTTAAAGACAAATTGATCAAAGGCGAAACCGTTTACGGTACGCTGTTTCAGCACGCGGTGAATCCGGCGATGGTGGATATCATTCCGCCTAACTCGATTGATTTTGCCATCGTGTCCGCCGAACACAATGCTCTCGATTTGGCTGAGTTTCTCCCCGTGCGTTACGCACTGGCGTCCAAGGGCATCGCTTGTCTGGCGCGAACCCACAGTCGCGATCCCGCCGATGTTGCGAAAGTCTGCGATTCGTTTGACGGAGTGGTCGTGCCTTATGTTGAGGATGTCGAACATGCCAAACAGCTCGCGGCTGCCGCCGTGTTCCGGCCGCTCAAGGGAAAAGTCTTGGATCGCGTGCTGGCGAAAGGCAAATGGCCAAGCAAGAAAACGGAGGAGTTCATTGAGCAGAAGTGCGCGGACACCATCTTCATCCCGATGATCGAGTCGGTGCCGGCGGTCGAGAACCTTGACGCCATCTGTAGTATCCCGGGAGTTCACGCCTTGTTCGTTGGTCCTGGCGATATGACCGTCAACATGGGCATCCCCAAGGAATACGACCACCCCGATTTGATCGCGATGCTCAAACAAATCATTGAAGTGGCAGACCGACATCATGTGGCCGCCGGGTGCTGGTTCGGCCAGCGTGATCAGGCCCTACGGACGATTCGGCAAGGCGCGAGGCTGGTCGTCTATTCGAGTGATGGAGGGATGTTAGCGGACGCGATGGAGAGTGCGTTCACTGAATTTAGAAAAGGATGATCTGACTCCCAGGGTGTTGGGTAGGTCACGATCGCCGATCGTAACCCTGGAGAGCCTCCTGCGTTTTTTGCCATACAAAGGGTATGTTCGGCGAACTCTAAGAGTGTTCTAACAGAACCGGGAGGGCGAGGCTCCCGCCGAGCCGAAACGCCGCCTAAAGCGGCTCAGCAGGAGCTTCGCCCTCCCATCGCATCGGTTTTGACGATTGGCTCTAAGTAGAGTAGCCTGTCAGACACGGAGAATAGAGACAAATGAAAACAATCATGTTCATTCCAGCAATCCTGTTCGTTCTGCTACCCGGAATCTCGTCTGCCCAGAACACGACGAATTTTCCGCAGATCGGTCACGTGGACCGCTTCGACCCTTCGCTCGACACCCTGATAGCAAAAGACGCCGTGATCGAAGTTCTTTGCGGCGGATTCGAGTGGGCCGAGGGACCGGTTTGGGTGCAGGAAAAGGAGAACAAGTTCGGTGGGTTTGTGCTGTTTTCCGACATTCCGCACAACGCGGTCATGAAATGGCAGGAAGGAAGGGGCGTATCCGTTTTCATGAAGCCGGCCGGCTACACGGGAGTCGCGGATTACGGCCGCGAACCAGGCAGTAATGGGCTGGCTCTTGATGCGGCCGGTCGACTCGTCCTGTGCGAACATGGCGACCGGCGAATCTCGGCGCTCACCAAGGGCGGCGGGAAAGTTACGCTGGCAGATCGCTGGAACGGGAAGCGATTCAACAGCCCGAACGATCTGGCGATTCGCACGGGCGGCGACATTTTTTTCACAGATCCGATTTACGGGCTTCCTCAACGGGCGGCCGATCCGATGCGCGAGATTGACTTTTGCGGCGTCTATCGCCTGCAGCAAGATGGAACGGTCACGCTGCAATCCAAGGAAATGTCTCGGCCGAATGGCATCGCCTTCTCGCCAGACGAAAGAATTCTCTACGTCGCGAACAGTGACGGAAACGACCCCGTATGGCGAGCTTTTCCGGTAAAGGAGGACGGAAATCTGGGATCGCCCAGCCCATTTTTCGACTCATCGAAAGACGATCGCATCCCGCGTGGTGGTGGTGACGGCTTGAAGGTCGATGGTCACGGCAATGTCTTTGCGACGGGACCGGGTGGCGTGCTCGTGCTCTCACCGAAAGGAAAGCTGCTTGGTCGCATCGTCACCGGGGAGAGGATCGCCAACGTTGGCTGGGGAAATGACGGCAGCGTTCTCTATTTAACATCCGACATGTATCTCTGCAGGATTCGGACTCTGACCAAGGGCGCCGGATTCAAATAACAGACCATCCGGACCCCGCTGGGCACGCGGTTAAACGATTCCATAAACATTGAAGCCGACTTTGCCTGACATTGAGCGGTAGACGGAGCAGTAGGTCAGGCTGTGCCTGACGAAAAAGTTGTTGGCCACTTTACGCGCATTGTGTCAGGCAAAACCTGACCTACGACTACGACTGCAAATCTGGGGAAGTCGGATGTTGCTGTGCGCGTGATGCTGATCCGAGCATTGCGCAAGTTGCAAGCGATTCCATAAACATTGAAGCCGACTTTGCCTGACATTGAGCGGTAGATGGACCACTACCATCAGTTCGCGATCATAGCTTCCCAAGAAACAGACCAAGGGCGAGTTTGTTCAGCCACGTACTCGGTATCCGAGTTCGCTGAGCAGATCACGAACACGTTCAAGATGTTCCCCTTGGATTTCCAGCCATTCCTCCTTTTGCGTGCCGCCCGCGCCGCAAGCGGCTTTCAGCTTGCCAAGTAACGTAGGTAAATCGTTTTCTTCTGCGGCCAAACCTCGGACAACCGTGACGAGCTTGCCCTTCTTGCGTTTTTCAATAGCAAGGCGGGCCGTTTGCTTCTCTGGTGCCGTCATGATCTTGGGTGGAGGTGGGCAGGCGCAGTTCTCTTCCGCCTCGCCGCAGCGATCGCAATGCGGCGGTCGATCCCATTGGGTTCCCTCAAACAGTCTCATGCTGCCTTCCGCTCAAACGACTTCACCAACCCGCCGACGTACCACTCCGTTCAGTCTTTTGGCACACTACCCCACCAGTCGTTGTTGGGCATGTAGGTCGCGTTGAGGTATGAAGCGTGCCGCTTTTCGAGGCTTGCCTTGCCGCGAGTCTTGAGCGACTTCCAACGCGCTGCTCGCCTGGCAGGGTCAAACAGCGGGTCTTTCGTCGGGAACTTGGCGTCCGTGGCCTTGAGCCAGGCGTCGAGCTTCGCACGCAGAACCTTGACGCGGTCGGGTTCGGCGCGGGCCAGGTCCTTCTGTTCGCCCGGATCGGTGGCCAAGTGGTACAACTCGTCGCGTCCATCCTCGTGGTAGTGAATGAGCTTCCAATTGTTATCGGTGATGATC
>JADFIX010000488.1 GCA_022566435.1 Planctomycetota bacterium | reverse complement strand
CGCCACTGCTCATGACCGACAAGATCCGGCACGTTGGACGATTCCACGAGTTGTACGATCCTGTCAAGCCGATCCTCTTGCGGGCGGGCATCCACCGGCTGCTGTGGCGGTCGGTCGGTCGTGCCTTTTATGACGCGAGCCTGCAAGCCGGATACCGGCAAGATCATCGCGAGAACGACGTATAACCGCGGCAGTGGCCCTAAACGACCTGACCGTATCACGAGATTCGCGCCCATTTCCATCTCCTTCTTGGCGTTATTACCGTCGGATTCCGCGAAACAAGACGATCGCCGGGCGCCGAGACGCTCAATTAGCGCCCTTCGTGCCGCTGAAAGACTTTAGGATGTGATACGCAGTTTCCGAACCACCGCCACCTTTATCTCCTGCTGTACGTCACCAAAGGAGGGGGGGAATGGAGACGATGGGACTCGAACCCACGACTTTCGCATTGCGAACGCGACGCTCTCCCAACTGAGCTACGTCCCCGCTGAGGCGTTAGAGTATCAGCCTGGCCCCGAACGTCAAGAAAAGTCGGTGATTCTCGAATCACTGATCCAGGCCTCGTCGTCGCCGGGGTCTCCGGCCAAGGGATGGGCGCGGGCGGTCTCGCCTTGATTAGATTCGTGTCAGAAGTTCGGGCATACTTCGAATTCTTGTTTCAATGTTGGAGGCGTAGGCCGTCAGCGCGGCGTGGATATCCGCCTCTTGTCCGTTCGAGTCTTCAGGATCAATCAGTTTTTCAACGAGTTCGAGTCGATAGTGGAAATCCTGTTCGGAGATCACGAAGCCCTGAATAACCGTCGCGCGGCACCGCATCGCAACGCGCAGCGGCCCGAAAAGAAACGGGCGTTTTTCGCCAAACATCGTGAGCTCCATGATTTGCCGCGGGTTGCCGCGTCCGCGCGCCACGTCCATCGCGCTCGCCAGCACGTAGCCGTCTTGTAGGCAGCGATAGATATCCCGGGGATAGCTATCCGCGAATAAGTACCGCGTCTGCCGAAACTCGGGATGCCGCCGATCGAACCGGTCTTGAACGAATCTTCGGAGGCCACCTTCGTTGCGGTCGCGAACGCCTGCGGCCTTGTAGCCCAGAAGCGGCATGAACATGGCCCCAATATGGTGCGCCCCACTGTGCGACAACGCGAGATATACGCCCCGGCCCTGTGATACGGCTTCGTCGAGCCACTCCTGATTCGTCACTGTGAACAGGGACAATGCTTGCGTGCGGGAAAGGCGGTCGAAAATCAGGTAGAAGATCTTGTCGCAGCGCGATCGCATGAAGTACTTTCGCGCTGCGGACGGCTTGTCGCGACCGGTTGAGCCCTCGCATGAACACGATCGCAGTGCCCGCGCGAATCGCCTTCTGCGCTTATGATTGATCAGCCACTCGACGGTGCCGAGCAGCCGCCCAAATCGATAGAGTCCGCGAAGACCGAGCACCAGCAACAGGGCGGATGCCGACGAATGGGCAGCGAAAAATGAGAGACGCTCCCAAGGAGAAAGAGATATTCTCTCGCCCGAGGGTCGCTCGGATTCCATCGAATGAACCATTGTTTTTCCGGGCATGCCGTCCTCGACCTCTGACAAAACGTTGTTCACAAGCGCCCCTTGACTCTATCGCTGTAGAACGGGCTGTTCAAGCCGCGGCAGGGGAATGCCCGCCACGCCGGGTTCCCAGCACGCGAGGGCGCGGTACAGTGCCGTACATGCGGAAAATCGGTGAATTCGAGGTGACCTCGATTGTCAACGGCACGATCTGACTCGACGGTGGGGCCATGTTCGGCATTGTGCCGAAAGCCCTTTGGGGCAACGTGACCGATGTCGACGCGGAAAACCGGATTCTGCTGGCCACTCGGTCGCTTCTCATCGTTCACCGCGGGCAACAGCGCGTCATTCTCGTGGATACCGGTTGCGGTACCAAATGGACGCCGGAAAAGGCCGCCCGGTTTGCGATTGAAACCGACGCCGACGCGATCCCGAAAGCGCTGTCCTCGGCCGGCTTCACGGAAGGCGATGTGACCGACGTTGTCATTTCTCACCTTCACTTCGATCACAACGGTGGGTTGACCCGCTGGGTTGACAAACCTGGCGGTCGGACGGAGCTCCACTTTCCGCATGCGAAACACTGGGTGCACCGCCGCCACTGGGACCATGCTCGTGAACCTCACATCAAAGACCGGGCATCCTTCCTACCGGAGGATTTCGTCGCACTGGAAGATGCCGGGGTGTTGGAAATGGTCGATGGCGACACGCCCGGGCCGCCGTTTGAGGGCTTGAAGTGGCTTGTGACTCACGGTCACACGCCCTACCAGTTGCACCCGATCATCGGTGGAAAGGGCGATTCGCGTCTGCTGTTCGTTGGCGACATTGTGCCGACAGCTTCGCACTTACGACTGGGCTGGGTGATGGCCTACGATATGCAGCCGATGCAAACCATCGCTGAAAAAAAGATGATTTACCGGCAATGTCTCGAAGATGGACTATGGCTCGCGTTTCCCCACGACCCTAGCACCGGCGGCGTGGTACTTGATGGAAGTATCAGCCGGCCCATTGTGTCGCGGGCGCTCGAGATCTGAGTCGCGAAGGGCTCAACTCGTCTTGCACCACATACAAACGAACGCGGGGTCGGTCAACGACCGACCCCGCGTCGCTATTTCAGATCAAATGCCGAACGGCACCGACAGCGATGGCCGTCATATTGCCTCTTTGGGCGGCGACCGATCGGCTCTGTGATCTTTGCATTCGCCTACTCACCGGCTGCCGGACAAGAAGTTTCGCCGTCACAGAACAGGTCAAATACGGCATTGTTGTCCCCGACCCATTCAAGGCCAGTGTCCAGGGCGGCACCCCACAGAAGCGCCGTCCAGGGAATGCCACCCAAGCAGCCACCACCCAATACGGTCCCACCAGCGAGGGTTGCCAACGCGATAGCCTTGGTCTTATTGATTTTCATCCCGGAATCTCCTTACCTGCCGGGGAACCGCCCGGCACACTAATCCAAAAGAAACGCGGAGCACGAGTCCACCCTCGCACCCCAATCCATGAAACAGCATTAACAAGAACTAGTACGACACCAGCGCCATCCGACGCGGTGCTTCACCCTTCCCGCCCTGGCTTACGGCTCGCCCGAACCGTTACGAGACCGAGCACATGGTCGGTCGACTCAGTAAGGTCGGGCGATCTATCTCGCAAGAAGGGGTCTAAGTACTCTGGGCGTCCATCTGGTCGCCCATCATGACTTATGAACACCGGCCATTTTCTTTGGAGAGATCCATCGTCTCTCCACCGCGCCAATAGCTTTCGCCCCGCGCCACCGGGCTTAGCGTTAGGCCCTTTATCGGGCAACCATGCCAACGAAGTTCAGTCTTTTTGCGCCGGCATCGAAACTCCATTCGGCGATGACGACCAAAAAACCGCTCCAACAATCGGGAAGAGCAAGAACGTCGTTTCCGCCGAACCGGTCGGGAAACCTCCCACAAGTGCTGGCGTATGTCAAGTCGATAATCGAAGATCAAGTAAAAAATCATTGTCTGTTTTCCTGGCAGCCAAGCTGTGCTATAGTGCCCCGCAACCCATTCCAAAGGGTTGAAAACTGATTCCGCTTCGCGGCAACCGAAATCAACAACCTAGGCAAACTTGCCATAAAATGTTTATTGGCAATGGGTTACGTTGCTCTCGCTGGTCGGCAATCCGGGGTTTTGTGTCGCAGCAGTTGTAGTTTATCGTCGTTCTTCCGCCGACGGAAAGGTATTGAGATATGGCAGGGTTAATCTCCGGTGTTTTCGAACTGGGACGGCAATCGGGCGGGCACTTGCGTTCCATGGAAACAGATTACCGCGCCCGGCGAGACGATGTGATCGTTCCGGAAAACATTTGTCGCTCATTCGGATTGCGCGGCGGCGAGACAGTGTCCGGCAGCTTGAGCAAGACCGGCAACACAAACAAGACGAAGCCACCCGTGCTCGCTGACATCGAGCGTATCAATGACGCCGTCGCCGACGAATACCTCGAGGTAAAGCTATTTGATGAACTGCTCCCCATCGATCCGCGACAAGCCCTACGTTTTGAAACAGAAGGTGGGCCGCTTGCCATGCGAGTGATTGACCTGATGACCCCGATCGGCTTGGGGCAGCGCGGACTCATCGTCGCAGCGCCACGCACGGGAAAGACCGTACTTCTACAACAAATGGCCGCCGGCATCTCGGCAAATTATCCTGACGTTTATATGATGGTCCTTCTCATCGACGAACGTCCGGAAGAAGTGACGGATATGCGTCGCACGGTGCATGGCGAGGTGGTTGCAAGTAGTAACGACGAAGATCCATCGAGCCACGTGCGGATCTCCAAGCTAATGATCGAGAAG
>JADFIX010000487.1 GCA_022566435.1 Planctomycetota bacterium | reverse complement strand
GGGTCGCCGACGTGAATTTCGTGCGACGCAGCAGTACCGGCAGGTTTGAGGTGAGTTGCCGGTATCGGACACCGATGGCGATGGTTCAGAAAAAGGATGAATTCTATCTCGTCGATCGTCACAGCGTCCGGCTTCCCGGTCGTTACCATTACGATCCGATTTGGTTGTTGATTCAGGGCGTCGGGCAGTCCGCCCCGGATCCCGGTCGCGTGTGGCCCGGGGGAGATGTTCGAACGGGGCTGGCCGTGATTGAAGCGATCGTCGGCAGGTCCTTTGTGTCGCAGATCACCGCGGTGTTGGTCGAAAACGTCGGGGGACGGCGGGACCGCCATCGTTGTCATGTTGAACTCGCGACTGATCGTGCCGGCGGCCGAATTCGCTGGGGTTCGGCCCCTGGATTCGAGCTAGAAGAGAACAGTGTCGCGGAGAAGCTCGCGATTTTGACGGAAAACTATCGACACACGGGGCGCGCAGACGCAGAACATCCGATAATCGATATCTCCCTTTACCCTGACAGATACACGATTCCGGCCCAATAATCGCGTTTTGAACCATTCACACGGAATGGTGCAGGCACGCGTTCTTACGGAATATTACTTCCTGAGGCTCGAATAAGTGGTAAAATGAAGTTAGTTTGAAATGGACCTTGCTATGACAGACTTGACGCCAATATTCGAACAAATTCGAGAATTCGCCGTTCAGAACGTTCCGCCGGAATTCCAGGAGCGGACGGTAGCGATCGCCGCCGTATTCCTGGTCGGCGGCATCGGCATGAGCGTGCTGGGAGCCAAGATCGCCAAGCCGGCCATGACCACGGTCCTTGGGCTGCTTGGTGGCCTTGGCGGCGTTGTATTCGCCCGGAATTCCGGAATTCATGAGGCGATTGGCGGACTGGTTGGTGCGGTTATGCTGGGGACCGTGTCTCATCTGACTTTCCGGCTCTGGGTGGGCGTGGCGTCGGCATTGGTTCTCTCCACAGTCGCGCTCGGCGCATTCAGCTATCAAGAAGTAATGCCGCACGTTAAAGATTTTGATGGCATGGTGACATGGTCGCCCGTGCAAGGTCAGCAGGCATTCACTCTGCCGTCTCCCGAACAGCAGGCGGCCAATATCCAGCCGGAATTCAAGGAGTGGGCGAGAGATTTCTGGGCGTTCGCAACCGAGCGCGACCAAACGCTTCCGATAAACAGTCAACTGGTCGGTTTCGGCGCGGCGGCGGTCGGGCTTTTCTTGGGTGTTATCGCGGTGCGATGGATGTTGATTCTGGCGACCTCAATCGTTGGAACGAGCCTGGTGACGACCGCGGTGGCGACGACGGTCACCCACTATTCGCCAGGGTCCGAACAGGCGCTGCTCGAGCATTCGGGTGTCATGGGGCTCGGTGTTGGGGCATTTCTGGTCTCTTCGCTCATTTTGCAAACGCTCTTGACGCGGAAAGCACCGAATTCCGGTCAAGTCGCAAAAAGCAAATCTTAGCGACGATCTCGCAGACGATATTGTAAGCTACAAACATTCGGATGGTAGCGCTATTGTAGGCGCATTGGGCCGATAACAGCCGTCTGCGCGACGTGTTCGTTGAGTTCTTCGCGCGTGCCAGACGGCGGACTCCTAGGGGGAATCGGACGATGAACGCAACTTTGAGCAATTGGTTGTTATTTCTCCGTGGGGCCGACGCGGTGGTCTGCATACCACTATTCGTGGGCGGGGTCGCCCTGATGCTCTTTGGCTGGCGGATCTGGAAGGTTTGCGTGGTCCTGTGCTTTGTCATCGCAGGCGGCGTACTAGGGCAAGAAATGTCCGGCAATGGCGGCGATCGTCTACTCTACAGCTTCGTCGGCGGGGCCATTGCAGGTACACTAAGCTACAAGGCGGCAGAATTCGCCGCGAGCCTCCTCGGCGGGCTGATCGGCACGTCGCTCGCCCTTGAACCACTGAGCATGCTGGGGCTTACCGGTCTTTCGTTCTGGCTTGTGACGTTGGTCTTGTTGCTATCCTTCTCTGCGTTGTCGTATATTAATCGGCAGACGGTCACCGTGTTCGTCGCCGCGTTTCTTGGTGCGGTTCTCGTTGTTTCAGGTCTATCGGTGTGCGTGATGCTTTCTCCGTCGACCTACGGCTATTTCTACCGAATGGTGATTGAGAGCAGTTTCGTGCTGCCGTTCATATTGCTTGTCCCGACCGTCATGAGTTGCTGCTACCAGATTTCCAATGTGAACCGTCGGGACACCGGCTGCTGAGTTGACTGAAACTCACCACCGCCCAAGCCAATGCATGAAGGCGTATTCCCCAGGCATGACTCATCGCCACGGGGGGCGACGCCTGAGCCCCCGCCCGCAAGCGCAGCAGTTCGCCACTTGGCACGCTTCGAGCAATCGCTACAGTAACAATTCTCGTGACTGGGGAATCCACTGATTTCGATTCGACAAGGGGCCGCCGTGAACACCACGCCGATTGGCGTCAACACTGATGATCTACGGATCGCGCCGAAGCAGGCCTTTCGCAAGGCGGCTGAGATGCGCTTCCGAACGATCGAGTTTGGCGTCGGCGCGGGCGAATTGAGTCCCAAGAACCTTACAGGTAGCGGAAGACGCCACGTGTCGCGGTTCGTGGAGGGGCTTGGATTGGGGATTACGTCCCTGGTCGCCGACTTCCCCGGCATGCGGCTGACCGATCCGCGGAGCGTCGACGAGCGCGTGACACGCACACAAGATATTATCGAACTGGCGGTCGATCTACACGTCGGCATCGTCACGACCTCTCTCGGCGCGGTGGCTCACCCGGACACCGGCGAGCCTGCACCGCTTGCCGTCCAGGCGCTACGGGCGCTGGGCGAACATGCGGACGCGCGTGGTGTGCTCTTGGCGGTGCGACCGTCTAGCGATGACGCGGAGCGTACGGCGATCCTATTGGCGGAAGTGGCGTGCCCCGCCGTAGTCGTGGGCCTCGATCCGGCCGCCCAAGTGATGGCCGGGCACAACCCGCTTGCGCTGATCGAATTCGCCGGTGGTCGAATTCCCCTCATGCATGTACGCGACGGCGTTGTGGGAAACCCAGCGCGTAGCGGACACGAAACGCGTCTTGGTGACGGGGACGTCGATATGGTCGGTGTTCTCGCCGCGCTGCAGGGGGCGGATTTCCGCGGTCCGTATATCGTACGTCGATGTCAGTCGGACACGCCGCTGGAAGATCTGCAAGTCGGACACGATCGCCTGGCGCGACTGTTGCCGCCGGCTTGACTACAACTGTCGCAAGTGCCAGCCGCCGTCCACATGGAACACCGCGCCGGTCGTAAAAGGGAAGTCGCCTCGTGAAATCGCACCTACCGCGCGGGCCACTTCCTCCGGCCTTCCCCAACGGTTGATCGGTGTCATTTTGCCCGCAAGTTTTTCGTTGTAATAGTCGCGGACGGATTGTGAGGAGGTCATATCGGTCTCGATAATGCCGGGACTGATTTCGTAGACATTGATCCCATACTCCGCGAGGCGCACGGCAAAAAGCTTCGTGACCATACTTAGCCCGGCTTTGCTAATACAGTATTCACCGTAGTTTCGCGCCGCCGTATACGAGCGGAGGGAAGAAATGTTGATGATGGCGGCTTCGCGGATGGCTTCGCTTTGGATCAGGCTGATCATCTCACCGGCGACGCGCTGCGTGAAGAAGTATGGCGCGCGAAGATTCGTGTGAAGGATTTCATCGAATGTATCCTCGTCGGTCTCCAGAATGTCCTTGCGAACGTCGGGGGCGATGCCCGCGTTGTTGACCAGTAGATCGATGCGCCCGAACCGCTCCATGGTGAACGCCACGACAAGATCGCGGTGCGATTTCGCGCCAATGTCGCCCTGGCAGACTTCGGCCGCCACGCCGTGTGACTCGGCAAACTGACGGACCTCCTCCGCGGCGCTCATGTTTTCATTGAAGTTGATCAGTAGGGCATATCCGGATTTGACAAGTTCATGGCAGATCGCGCGGCCAATGCCGCGCGAACCGCCCGTGACTAATGCTACCTTCTTGTTGATCATCGAACGACGGCTCCCGATTGATGTATCGTAGCGTGAGATTCAATATACCGGCGGTAGACCGCCGCGTCACGCGCCCCCGATTCCGTCGCCCGCACCGCGATTCTCTCGTGGTGGACTCGCATTTCTTGATGCCCACACCCCAAAGGCCGCGTCGGTTCCCGATCATGCCGGATTGGCAAGTGTTTCCTCGTAAAGCGCGGCGTAGGCCTCGTAGGTGGCATCAATGTGCCACTTGTCGATCACTTCTTCGGCCGCACGCCGTCCGAAGCGCAGGGCCAAGTCGCGGTTGTCGAGAAGTCGGTGCATCGCGGCGGCGAGCGCGGCGACATCACCGTACCGAACGAGCAATCCGG
>JADFIX010000486.1:2059-4373 GCA_022566435.1 Planctomycetota bacterium | reverse complement strand
ATCGCGAAGCGTCATCGGGACGGACATGTGGATATTCCGCGACTGCGAGAGGGCGGCTATGACGCCGTGTTCTTCGCCGTTTGGGCGCCGGGCCCTGTGGAGCCCGGTGCCGGTGTCGCCGCCGCACGCCGGCAAGTGGATTGCATCAAGAAGGCCGTGGCCGATCACGCCGACGATCTCGCGCTCGCGGGCAGTGCGGCGGACATTCGAGCAGCGCGGGCGACGGACAAGATTTCAATCGTGATTGCCATCGAGGGGGGCTACCTTATCGAGGACTCCCTGGACGTGCTTCGCGAATACCGTGCGCTGGGTGCCGCTTACATGACGCTTACGCACGGATTCCACACGAGCTGGGCCGATTCCTCCGGCATCCACCGCCCAATCGACCCGCGACACGGCGGATTAACGGACTTCGGACGCGTCGTCGTGCGGGAGATGAATCGCATCGGCATGATGGTGGATGTGTCGCACGTCAGCGACGCGACATTTCGCGATGTGCTGGAAGCCGCTGAAAAACCGGTACTCGCGACACATTCCTGCTGCCGTGCCCTCAGCCCGCATCCAAGGAATCTGTCTGATGAAATGATGAAAGCGCTGGCGGACACAGGTGGACTCATGCAGATCAACTTTGCCGCGGGCTTTCTGGACCCCGATTTTCCGGATCTCGATCCGGACGACGTCGAAGCGTTTTTCGCCGCGGGGTGCCGATCGGACGAGCCGCTCACCGATTACGTGACGCCCTTCTCGCTGTTGGTCGATCATTTCGATCATGCGCTTCAAGTCATCGGGCCCGATCACGTCGGAATTGGGTCGGACTTCGACGGCGTGCCCGCCGTGCCTGAGGGTATGGAAGATTGCGGCAAGCTCGTCAATCTCACGGCCTCCTTGATGCAGCGCGGGTATGACGAAGATGATCTTCTCAAGGTACTCGGCGGCAATGTCCTGCGTATGATGGACGCCTGTCAAGCTACGATCGGAGCGTCGCATCCAAACGATGAGTGACGAGTTCGTGGCAGCATCAGCGGCCGGTATGGAAACGGCGGACCCTTCTTCGTTGCGCGCCTCGCCGGGACGTCGAAGACGGTGGCTCGCGCCGCTGATCGTTACCTCGGTCGTGATACTCTTCTACCTGCCGGGTTTGCGATGGGGACTGCCCGGAACGGTTTCGTGGAGCCAGGATACCATCGCCGGCGTGCGCACGCTTGGGGCATTCGATCAGTGGCCAAAAGAGTGGCCCGGTCGATACCCGCCATTGCAGTATCTTATTCTGCACGTCGCGTACGAACTGCCTCTGCAACACTGGGACGCGACCGGGCAACGGGAAGTCGATTCCGCCACCGGGCATATCAGCCTCGCGCAGCCACATGTCCCGAAAATCGGGCTGTTAATTCTTATCGCACGAATCGTGACGGTCACCATGGCCGCTGCGTGCGGGTTGGGCATCTGGGCGGCGGCCCGTACCTTCGGTGCGGATGATTTGGCATCCGGTCTGGCCACCGTGGCTTTCATGACCGGCGCCGCGTTTTGCTACTTCGCACATCTCGGGAACGTGGACGTGCCATCCATTTGCTGGTTCGCCTGGAGCCTCTACGCGTACGGGCGATTGCGCAACACCGGCGCGATGCGATTCGCACTTTTGTTGGGGCTGTTCGGGACACTGGCCATCAGTACAAAAGATGCCGTGGCGGGTATGTATCCCGGTATGGCGCTCGTGCTCATTGCGGCCGAGACGTCTCGCCGTATGACCACACAGCCACTCATTCGCTCGTTGTTCGGCGCGGTATTTCAAATCAAATGGCTCGTCGGACTCACGTTGTTCATCGTGCCGTACCTCGCGTTGTACGGCGCGTTTGGCGATTGGGAAGGCTATTGGGCGCGGATGACGTACTGGCTCGATCCTCCGCTCGAATCTCTGCACGCCAATCAACTTCGTTATGGCGGGCAGTTCGAGCTGCTGGCTGCCGGCGTTGGTTACGCCGCGGGCGCTGTCGGCTGGCCGATGTTGGTCGCATTGCTGATGGCTTGTGGATATGCATTGGTTCGGCGACGTCGCGTGGCGCTTGCGCTTCTCGTTCCTGCCGCAGTTTACTATCTGTTTGTTATCTGCAAGATCGAATTCGTCTATTCGCGATTTCTGTTTGCCCCTTTGCTGTTGATGAGCATCCTGCTTGGATTGATGCTTGCCGACCTGTTGCGTCGAGTCGAATGGTCGCCCGTTTACCGCTACGGGCCCGCGTTGATTGTGTTTTTGCCGACGTTTGGCTATGCCTGGGCTGTGGACGCGGAAATGATGACCGATTCGCGGTACCGCGCG
>JADFIX010000486.1:0-2049 GCA_022566435.1 Planctomycetota bacterium | reverse complement strand
CGAAGGTCTCGCCATCCGACTGTATTGGCAGGGCCAACACCAGCAGAACGTTTGCCAAGTCGCCGCCGGCGGCGCTGTAGTCGCGGAAGTCGCGCAACATGGGCGACAGCATCGGTTTCGGGAGAATGTGGCGCGCTCCGCCAGTGTGGGCGCTTTCTCCCCTGCTCAGTACCTTCCTCGTTTGCATGATATGGGTTATGCCACGTATCCTGTCGAAATGCGGCGGGCCTCGTTCGATCGACCTCAGCCTGATTATTTGTTGCTGACCAATTACAACTATGATGATTTCGATGAGCGGCAGCGCACCTGTTTAGACGAATTGTTGGATGGTGCGCTGGGGTACGAGCGGACGACGGAATTTGAGGGCCGTTTTTTGGGGTCGTGGCTCGCGCTTGCCGGCCGGGGCGCGCCCTTGCCCGGCAAGATTAGCCCCACGCTGATCGTACTGAGACGATCGGGCGTGCCATAGTGTATCGCCAACCTCAAATACGCGGGTTGACCAGAAGCCGGGTCGCTCACGCTCGCCGTACTGATAAAATGCGGCCCCAAGCATCAGTACCGCGACCGTTAGGGAGTGGCCCGTTTGCACCCCGTGGTACCAACGTTGGCAGTACACTAGTGACGACGGCGGTTGTGGGGACGGTGTGGCCTTTCCAAAAAAAGGAGAGTATTCGGTTTGAGCCAGCTAGGTGACTCTAGACGACAACGTCCTTTTATTCTCGCTTCGGCGAGTCCGCGGCGCGCGACACTGCTGCGCGAGTACGATTACGAATTCGAAATCGTGGAGGCCCCGGTGGAAGAACCGGCGCGGCTCGCGGATGCGACCACCCCCGCTGAACTCGCCGAGGGACTCAGCCATTTCAAGGCCCGGGCGGTGGCCGAGGGATTCGAACGTGGCGTGGTTCTTGGGGCGGATACCGTGGCGGCGCTAGGCGGGACCATATTCGGCAAACCCACCGGCGTCGAGGACGCAAGACGAATTCTGCAATCTTTGTCCGGCACCCGGCATGACGTGATCACCGGGGTCACCCTTCTCGACGCGGAATCCGGAAAGCGGGAGATTCGGCACGCCCGTACCGGCGTGGTGATGAAACCGCTAACCGATCGGCAACTGGACGACTATCTCGCGACCGGCGCGTGGCAAGGTAAAGCCGGGGCCTATGGCATTCAAGATTCCGGCGATGCCTTCGTAAAACGAATAGAAGGCAGCTTTACCAACGTGGTCGGTCTTCCGATGGAATTGCTCACCTCGATGCTCGACGAGTGGGAAATCAAGCCGCGTTTGGCGGACGCAGATCGCGATTCCGATTGCGATGGATAGGGTGTCATCGACTCGAGCAATATCGCGTATAAATTAAGAACCGAAACACGTAATGTGTTTTTCAAAGCAACGGTAATGTGAACCCCACGACTTCCCGTCGCGGCTTGATAGCAGACCATTGGCATTTCCAGATCGGTAGAAAGCCGGTCTTCAGCGAGACCCCCTTGTTGACGAGTGCGCTCTTCTATTTTTTTATTGCTTTCTTTGGGGTTCATCCAAGATTTCCGTAGTATTTTTCTTGACAGCGCATTACGGAATCGATTACGATCGTACCTGTCGGGCTGGCCTGGATTTCATCAATGTCTTAAGATAACGCAGGTCGCCCAATTCGGGCGGTCTGCGAGTCTGTAACCGTTCCGCATTATGAAACGGCCTGCCGATACCTGATGTCGAATTGAACGGTCGCGAATGTGCTTGACGCGAATTCCCCGTCGTCGCCAGGCTCTTGCGAATGGAGAGCCGCACGATGTACGGCCGTGTAAACGCGGCCTGTCGTGAGACCACAAATCGAAATGGAGATAATGTCATGTGCATCAGATTAGGCGTTCTCGTCGGTTGTGTGCTTTTCTTGTTGCCTCACTCGCGCGCCGAAGACGGGAAAACTGGCATGCCGCCGGAGGGGCGGGGATCATCACGAGCGGTGAATGATCCGCTGCCCGTTGATCCGGGTAGCCCGAATGATCGGCGAAAGAACAGGTACATTTCGTTCAAGCCGAACAACATCATGG
>JADFIX010000485.1 GCA_022566435.1 Planctomycetota bacterium | reverse complement strand
CCTCGTCCAGCGTATTGAAGGAACCAAAACTGAAACGGATGGTCCCCTCTCCCGGAAGCGAGCCGATTGTTTCATGAGCCAGGGGAGCGCAGTGATATCCGGCGCGAGTTGCAACATTGTGCTCTTCGGCCAGCCACTTCGCGATCCCGGCCGGGGTCACTCCGTCCATCGTAAAAGATACGACCGCCGTTTTGCGCGAAACGTCAAGCGTTCCGTAAATTGTGAATCCATGCAATTCGCGCACGCCGTCGATGAACCGTTGCGTAAGGTTTTGCTCATGCTCGCGCACTGATTCTTGGCCTGTTTCGCACAGCCATCGTACACCGGACGTCATGCCCACAATCGATAGCAGGTTGTGAGTGCCGACCTCGTAGTTGGATGGATACCGTCCTGACATCTCGTGCTTGCCCGAATCCTTGCCGGTGCCACCCTCGGCCATTGTCTCGAGTTGGATTCCCTTGCGCACGAACAACCCACCGACGCCTGGTGGTCCAAACAATCCCTTGTGACCAGCGAATGCAAGCATGTCCGCATTCAGCTCTTCAACGTCCACCGGAATCACACCTGCTGCCTGCGCCGCATCAATGAGATACAAAGCTCCATACCGATCGGCCAATTCACCTAACTCGCGCGAAGGAAAAATGTCGCCGGTTACGTTACTGGCCATAGTGCAGGCAAGAAGTTTAACGTTACCGAGTTTCAGCTTGTCTTCGACGAAGTCCAAGTCAATCGGATTATCAGGCGAATAGGGCGCGACTTCAAAATGCGCAGCGTGCTCGCGAGCTACTTTCCGAATCGGTCGTGATACTGCATGGTGTTCCAATCCACTCATCACCGCCACGTCTCCGTCTCGCCAGTCCAACCCCAAGATTGCCAGGTTCAACGAATAGGTAGCGGACGGAGTGAAAATCAGCCGTTTGGGGTCTTTGATCCCGAAGAACTCCGCAATTTCCCCGCGGCACGTTGACATCATGGCCGAGTTTCGTGCGCCTTCGTCCGACGTGGTTCGTTCGGGGCTGTTCAGCGAGCGGAAACAGTCATCGGTATCTTGATATACGATTTCCGGCTTTGGCCAAGTTGTGGCCGCATTGTTGAAATACATGGTCAACTCCTTTCGCCAGCGAGTTTGACGCCCTGTGTAGGCCGGTCTCTCCGAGACCGGCAGCGAGTCTCGGAGAGACTCGCCTACGTGCATTTAATCACAGCCGCCCTGCGACTGGATTCCATAGGCAGGAAGCAGCGGTTTCCAGACCGGCCACGCTCAAGATACTCACCCGAGACGTAACTGTCCACAAGATGGCAAACGCACTTGGTTGGGAGAAATTGCTGGCGATGCCACGGTCCGTATTGGGGTTTCACGCGCATTAGAAGCCCGGCTTCTCCGAGGAGCCAGGCTTCTTTTTCTTCAAAGTGACCCACTAACCGATGGTCCTGCCTATTGTCCCAGACGTTGCGACGGAATTATAACTTTGTTGGTTACTCCTCCCGTAGGCTGTACGGTTTCCAAGGATCTTAGGAGCATCGTCCGTGTGTGGCATCATAGGATTGTTGGTCAAGAGACGCGAATTGCGAGAGTCCTTAGGACAACTCGTAACGACGATGATCGAGTGCATGGGAACGCGCGGGCCTGACTCGGCCGGTTTGGCGGTGTTTCACGAGCCCGTTGAAGCGACTCACCGCCGCTTTGCATTGCACGCGCAAGTTTCCCAGTTCGATTGGCAGAACTTTCACGAGAGTTGTCGCAGGGAAACCAGCAAAGACGCATCGATTCACTTCGTCGCAAACCATGCGGTGGTGATCTCGTCCACTGCGACCGGCCAATTCAAGTCTTGGCTGAAAGAGAAGCAACCAAGTGTGCACCTGATTTCTGTGGGGCGCGCTATCGAGATGTTCAAGGATGAAGGACTGCCCTGCGATATCGCTCGGAAATATGCATTTACCGAACTCGAGGGGACGCATGCGGTCGCGCACACGCGCATGGCCACGGAATCCGCCGTTTCTCCGGCTCACGCGCACCCGTATACCGCTGGCGAAGATTTCTGTCTCGTTCACAACGGATCGCTTTCCAATCCACACAGCATTCGTCGCAAGTTGGAAAGCAAAGGGATCGAATTCGAGACGGACAACGACACGGAAGCCGGCTGCCGATTTCTGGAGTGGCGGATGCGCGAAGGGGACACGTTGGAAGAAGCGATCGAGACGTCGTTCAGCGAGCTGGATGGATTCTTCACGTTTCTCATGGCATCCGCGGACAAGATGGTGTTGGTGCGCGATGCGTTCGCATGCAAGCCGGCCGTCGTCGCGGAAACCGACGATTACGTGGCCGTCTCGTCCGAGTTTCGAGCGCTGGCCCACTTGCCCGATATCAGCACGGCGAACGTTTTCGAACCAGAACCAGAACAAATCTACTCATGGACCGTGTAAAGCAACTCGATCTGGCGTCGCTGAGTGTCCGTGAGGTCAATCAGTTCCTGCACGGCGAGTTGCCTGGCAGCGACATCCAGCGGGTAGAAATCTCAAATCCAAACGGCATGCACAGCATCGCCGCCGGACTGGATTGCGAGGTCGCGGTCGAGATTCTAGGCCACGCCGGTTATTTCATTGCTGGGATGAACCAACTCGCCCGTGTCACGGTCCGCGGCAACGTTGGCTGGAGCGTCGCGGAGAACATCATGTCGGGCAGCGTGCGCGTGAAAGGGCACGCGTCGCAATGTGCCGCCAGTTCGGGACATGGAGGCTTAGTGGTGATCGAAGGAGACGCATCTTCGCGCTGTGGCGTTTCGATGAAAGGCTGCGACATTGTGGTGGGAGGTAGCGTTGGCCATTTTTCGGCGTTCATGGCACAGGCCGGTACGTTGGTCGTTTGCGGTGACGCTGGACCGAACCTCGGCGATTCGCTTTACGAGGCGACGATCTACGTGCAGGGGAAGATTCACAGCTTGGGGGCCGATGCGCGGCAGGAGGAGATGGAGGGAGCGGATGTAGAACGCGTGTCCCGCTTGCTCGCCGATGCCGAGATCGACTGCGATGCCGGACAGTTCAAACGAGTGGCGTCCGCGCGCAGCCTCTATCACTGGAATGCGGAAGCACATCAGGAGTATTAGTAGGTCATGTTCGCCGAACGTGACTTGGAAGCGCTAAGCTTTTACGTCAAAACAAATGAGGTCGAAAGCCGTTTGACGTTTTTACATGTCGACACGTTTTACATAGATCAAGATCACGCTCGGCGAGCATGATCTACAGTAGGTCACGGTCGGCAAACGTGACCTAGCGGAGAAAAATCTTGTTCAAACCCATCCAACGCGAAGAGAGCGCTTCATTCGATCGTCACGCGATCAATTACATCCGCGAAGCGGCCCAGCATGGCCTGTACGAAATCCGCGGGATGGGGGCCAAGCGGGCCGTGCCCTCGTTCGACGATTTGGTCTTCCTCTCGGCGTCGGCGTCGCGTTATCCGCTGGAAGGTTACCGCGAAAAGTGCCTTTCGAAAACGGTCTTGGGAACCCGCTGCGCGAAACGCCCCATCGAACTGGATATACCGATCACGATCGCCGGGATGAGCTTTGGAGCTTTGTCCGCCAACGTGAAAGAAGCGATCGGTCGGGCCGCGTCGGAGATGGGAACGTCGACGACGACGGGCGATGGCGGGATGACTCCCGAAGAGCGGCAGTCGTCTAAGACGTTGGTGTACCAATGCCTGCCCTCGCGTTACGGATTCAATCCAGACGATCTGCGCAAAGCGGATGCCGTCGAGGTAATCCACCACATCGCCGAGCACGCCTATCGCCTGGCCCAGAGCTTCTCCAAGTTCTACGCCGCTTGTCCGGTGCTGGCGGCGCCGGAAGTGGGCGATCGCGTCGCCGACCGAGTAGGTCTTCAGGTGGCCGACGTGCGGCTCGCCCGAGGGGTAGGGCAGCATCTCGAGCACGTAGCTCTTCGGCTTCGAGGCGTCGAACTCCGGGGATCCGGGGTTCGCGACCACCCAGGTGTTCTCCGCCTGCCAGATGCGCTGCCACTTGCGCTCGATGGCCTGGGGGTCATAGCGGTCGGTCGTCTCCTGATCTGCCACGGCGGCCAGTGTACGAAGCGGCCACCTACTTCCGGAGTCATGGAATCGCCGACCTTCCGGCGTATATTCGGCTCACGCGAAGAAAGGAGAGCGGCATGTCGAGGTTGATCAGGCTGGACCGGACCGGGCACACGGAGCTGGCGACCTGGACCGCCGTAGACGCCTCAGCCGCCCGCGAGGGCACCGCCACGCGCTTCCTACGATTGCTTGCAACAGCGCGCCGTCGACGCCGTGTTTCGCGGCCGGGAGGCACCCGAAAATGACCGCAACCAAAACCACGCCCACCCTCGACCGCTTCGCCGCGGA
>JADFIX010000484.1 GCA_022566435.1 Planctomycetota bacterium | reverse complement strand
TAGGGCGTCCGCGCGCACCTGATCGCCGTCCAGGTCTCGGATCGCTACGAATAGAGGCTGGTTGCCGGCGGGGTAGTGCACCGCAGCGACAAACGTCCCGTCGCCACCTCCCAACAGCACCGAGATGTTGTGGGTTCGGTTATTCGCCACGGCCAAGTCGGGCACCTGGTCGCCGTCCAGATCGCCAATCGCTACGGAGTAAGGGCTATTTCCGGCGGCGTAGTTCACCGTGGAGGCAAACTTCGCGTCGCACTCCTCCGGCACACCGTTTCCGTTGCAGTCCGCACTGAACCCTGAATCGATATCGCAAGTGTCCTGAATCCCGTTTCCGTTGCAGTCCGGCTCGCACTCGTCCGGCACACCGTTGCCGCTGCAGTCCTCACTGAACCCTGAATCGATATCGCAAGTGTCCTGAATCCCGTTTCCGTTGCAGTCCGGCTCGCACTCGTCCGGCACACCGTTGCCGTTGCAGTCATCGCTGAACCCCAAATCGATATCGCACTCGTCGGGCAAACCGTTGCCGTCGCAATCACCGCTCCAACCTCCGGCAATATCGCAGTCGTCCGCGACACCGTTGCCGTTGCAGTCATCGCTGACGAAACCGTCACCGTCGGGATCGGTGGGATCCAGGTCGCATTCGTCCGGGATGTCGTTTTCATCGCAATCCTCACTCGTTCCGTCGGTGATGTCACAGATGTCCCACGAACCGTTCCCATTGCAGTCCTCGCCCGGCGTGCAGTCGTCCGGAGGCGCGAGGATCGTCAGACATTCGAACAAGATGGGCGCGATATTTGGTTGTAACGGGTCCGCGCATTCGCCTAAGAAGCTACCGATGTCTTCGTCAAGGCACATTTGAAATCTCCCGACAGCCGTTTGTCCGATGTCGAGAACCAATGTGCCCAAATAGGCCGGTCCGCCCGTGTCGAAAGCACAGTCCTCATCCGAGGGAACCAGACCTCCGTATCGGTAGCCTGATGGGTCGCTGAAATCTACGAGGGCGAGCGAGGTTCGTCCAAAAAACATAAAGTCAGGACGTTCTTGTTCAATAAACGCTCCCGCGTCGGGCGTCGGGTCGATCAAGGGGCTCAAGGAACCCGTCGTTCCACTTGTATAGCCGGCGGAATCAATGGTTACCTGGTAGAGAGACACTTCTTGCGGCGTCCAGTTTCGAGCGAACATTTCGAGCGTCAAACGATCGCCTCGCGTGACGGTGACTTCGGAAAGCGGACCGCCGGAGATTGCGTCGCCGTTGATGGCCACCGCCGCCATCGACAGGACCGGCAGGCAACCGGAATCCGGCACGGGCGTTCCGACACAGACACCTGATTGGCAAACGTCACCGATCGTACAGATGTCACCGTCATCGCACGCTTGCGTGTGCTCAAACCAGAAGCAGAGCCCGTCCGCGCAACTGTCATCCGTACAAGCGTTCACATCGTCGCAATCCGTATCGACGGAACAAGATTCGCACTCGTCAGGCACGCCCGTGCCGTTCAAATCTTCGCTGCCACCTGAGACTATGTCGCACTCGTCAGGTACGGCGTTGCCATTGCAATCCTCGCTCGAGCCGGTATCCAATTCGCATTCGTCGGGCACACCGTTGCCGTTGCAATCCTCGCTGACGAATCCGTCACCGTCAGGATCGGTGGGATCGATATCGCAGGCGTCCGCCACCCCGTTCACGTTGCAGTCCAGCTCGCATTCGTCCGGAAAACCATCGCTGTTGCAGTCGTCGCTGCCGCCTTGCGCGATGTCCTGTTCGTCAGGAACGCCGTTGTGGTTGCAGTCACCTACCGCGACGGATGCATCGATGATACCTCCGGTCACCGTCCGCCCGATCAACGCCGGCACAACTCGCACCGAGCGCAGTAGGCGGCTATGCACATCAGACCAGCTCAATTCAGGCCTGCGCCCCCACAGCAACGCGGCCGTACCGGTAACATGAGGCGCCGCCATCGATGTTCCCGTCGCGAGCCCATAGGAAGCACCAGGCAACGTGCTCCACACGTTATCACCCGGTGCGGCGAGATCCACCGAGATCGGGCCGATGTCCGAGAATATCGATAGTAGGTCATCGTTGTCGACGCCCGCAACGACGATCATGTGCTGAAAATCGAAACTCGCCGGATAAACGGGAAACTCATCAATGTTCCGCCCGAAAAAAGGGCCCGCCGCCGCCACGAACAAATGGCCGATCGCCTGAAGCTCACCCACTGCGTCGGACAGCGCCGGATTGAAGGGGCATATGCACCCCCAACTGTTGTTCGAAAGTAGGATGCCATTGTCGATCAAGTAGTCCATCGCCTCGATGGCGTCTGAATCGAAACCCGAACCGGTGGCATCTAGAATCTTGAGGGCCACGATTTGACATTGCCAGTTGACGCCGGTCACACCGACGCCGTTGTTTCCGACCGCTCCTATGATGCCGGCCACGTGCGTACCGTGGAAGTAGTCGTCCATCGGATCGCCGTCGTGGTTTACAAAGTCATAGCCGTGAACGTCGTCGATCCACAGGTTACCATCGTCGTCGATGCCGTTTGTTTCTTTTGGATTACCCTTTTTGTCAAAGCCTGTTTCTCCGGTGTTGGTCCAGATGTTGGCCGCGAGATCCGGATGGTTGTAGTCCACGCCGGAATCCAAGACGGCGATTCGAATCGCCGCATCGCCTGTTGTCAGGTCCCAAGCCCCCTCCGCGCGAATATCCGCTCCGGGCGTGCCCGGATCATCGCCGCCGAAGAGATCGGGGACCGTTTGGCCGGTATTTCGCAACCCCCACTGGACAGGGAAAGACGGATCGTTGGGGACCGCAAAAGCGTGAATCACGTGGTCGTCCTGCGCGTACAGAACCTGCAGCTCCGCCGCGTACCTCTTCCTGACGTCCTCCCGCCGACCCTCCGCCACTTCGACGAGGCAAAGCCCCTCGACCGAACGATATCGTTTTAGCACACGATTAGCCCCGGCTCGATTGTGTATCGTTTGTTCCAGCGCGCGCGAGGTACTAGCTTCGAAACGGACCAACAAACGCGTGGGGTGCGCTTCAGTCGAGCCCTCATAGTCATTGAAATACGGCACACTACGGCGCAGCGCATGGAAGCCTTCGATGGTTGGGCGCTGCGCCGAAACAGAGGGCACGTACAAAAAGGTCAGCACCACACTTACAAGTTGACCTGCAAAAATCGTGCAACTGCGCGTGTTCGCGCAGTTAACCGTCATGCAAGTGGCGCCGTAGATACGTCTCGTTTTTGGCATGAGATCCACCCTAGAACATGCTACGGCTATACAACGCCGTCCCTACGTATGTATTCCATGAGGACGGCGGTACCGGACACCGTCCACAATCGCCGGCAGCCGCGACAAGGGCAGGTCGCATCGTTCGGACCCACACTTCCCAGCTATAATACCGCATGCGATCGTAGCGAAACGAGCTACTTGTTTCAAGCTAAGACGGCTCTGTCGGCCGATATTTTTTCCCTTTTTTGATCAGCTTCGCCTTCAGTCCCGTCGCGCCGGAATCAGCGAGAAATGCTTTACGGCCCTCACTAGCGCAATAATGTGGAATTATTCGTGCCGCAGCGCGTCGATGGGATGAATGATCGCGGCCTTGAACGCCGGGATGAGTCCGAACACGACGCCGACGGTTGCGGAAAATCCGATGGCCATCGAGATCACCCAAATCGGAACGGTGATTTGGACCATGTCGGGATACAACGACGCCATGTTGCAAATGGCCAGACCGAACACGATACCCACACCGCCGCCGACCATCGCCAAGGTGACCGCTTCGGTCAGGAATTGGGCCATGATATCCCGCCGCCGGCCGCCGACCGCTTTGCGCAGTCCGATCTCCCGCGTGCGCTCCGTGACCGAGACCAACATGATGTTCATAATGCCGATCCCGCCGACGATCAATGAGATTCCCACAATGCCGGACAGCACGGTGGTGGCCACCAACTTCACGCGCTCGAAGTCGCGAAGAAACTCGTCCTGTCGCAAGAGCCTGAAATCATTCGGCTCACCCGGTTTCAGTCCGTGCCGATCGCGCAGCACGCGAGTGATTTGCAGCGACGCCTCCTCGATGTCCTCTTCGCTGGTGGCCTCGATCACAAACGGCAGGAACTTGCGGAAAAACGGCACCATCTTGATGGCCGTGGTGAAGGGAATCAACACGATGTCGTCCTGTCGGTTGCCCATCATGTTGCCCTTTTCCTCGAGCAATCCGAGCACCATGAACCGTTCCTGATTGAGGAACACGTAGTTTCCGATGATGCCCTCGTCGGCCTCCAGCGATTTGAGCACCCCGCGCCCGAGCACGCAGACATTGTTCGCCTGGTCGACGTCGATCGGACCGAAGAACCGGCCCTTGTCGACGAAGAAACTGCGGATCGTCTGGAAT
>JADFIX010000483.1 GCA_022566435.1 Planctomycetota bacterium | reverse complement strand
GCCGCGGCTGGCGGCACCTACCACGGTACCGGAACGATGCAGGCTGCCATCGTCTGCGAGGGTGACGCGGACGAGGATGGTTTGGACGCTCTTTGCGGCGACAACTGCCCGGATGACTTCAACCCCTTCCAGGAAGACTGCGACGACGACGGAATCGGCGATGCCTGTGACACCGAAACCGACGGCGACGAGGACTGCGTTTGCGACGGCGACGACAACTGTCCGTTCACGCCGAACCCGGGCCAGGAAGACACCGACGGCGACTTCGTGGGCGATGCCTGCGACCCGTGTCCGAACTCCAATCCGGACGATGCGGACAACGACGGTGTCTGTGATGATGTCGACACTTGCCCCGGTCATGACGACAACGCCGACGCCGACGGCGACGGTGTTCCCGACGGCTGCGACCAGTGCCCGGGTAGCGACGACGGTGCCGCCGGCGCGTTGGATGATGACGACGGCGACGGCGTCATCAACTGCAACGCCCAGTGCAACGGCGTCGACGATGCCGTGTTCGCCCCCGAGTGTGATAACCGAATCCCGACCGTCTCCGTCTGGGGTCTGGTCGTTTTGGCGTTGCTGCTATTGGCAGCCGGCAAGATCCACTTCAGTCGTCGCGGGTCGCCCGCCTAGGTCGACTCTGCGAGTTGACGTTTGAAGTATGCAATAAGCGCGCGGTCCGCGAGAGGGTGTTCATTAGAGGCCCCTCTCGCGGGTCCGCCTGTTTCCGACTACTCGCGGACGTGCGATCGGTTATTGCTCTACGTCGGGTGCCCGTTTACATCGGCGAGCTACGATTGGACGGTTAGGGTCCGCGCTGCTCACAAGCTTGGTGTGTGCCTGTTTCATCGCGAAGCCTAAACTCAAACCACTCGGTTTGTGACCAATACACGCGCGAACTACGCGTTTCCGCCCCCCAGCCAAGGCATCAGCCCACGAACCCTGCGACCCGCCTTCTCGAACGGCGTGTCGACGTCGGCCGCATGAAGTTTGTGGTATTTCGCCCCGCCCTCATCGTGCTCGGTCATCCACTCTTTCGCAAACGCCCCGTCACGTATTTCCTGAAGAATCCGCTTCATTTCTTCACGCGTTTGATCGGTGACGAGCCGAGGGCCGCGGGTCAGGTCGCCGAACTCGGCCGTGTTGGAGATGCGGTCGCGCATACCGGTCAGCCCATGCTCGTAGAGCAGATCCACCGTCTGCTTCAGTTCGTGAACACATTCGAGATACGCGAACTCGGGCTCGTACCCGGCCTCGACAAGCGTCTCGAACGCCGCCTTGGCCAGCGCCGTCACTCCGCCGCAAAGGACGACTTGTTCACCGAACAGGTCGGTTTCGGTTTCGCACTCGAACGTGGTCTCCACCACGCCCGCCCGCGCGGCGCCAATGCCCACGGACCAAGCGAGGGCAATTCGCTTGGCATGCGCGGTCGCATCGTGATGGACGGCCAGCAAAGCGGGAACACCCTTGCCCTCGAGATACATCGACCGTACCAACGTCCCTGGTCCCTTCGGGGCGACCATGACGACATCCACGTCCTCCGGCGGTTTGATCAGGCCATACCGAATACTGAACCCGTGGACAAATCCCAGCGCTTGACCGGGCGAGATGGACGGTGCGATGTCGGACTGATAGACGGAAGCGTGCAGCTCATCAGGAAGCGCCATCACCAAGAGGTCGGCACCCTTGACGACCTCCGCGATGGGCGCCGGATCGAACCCATCCATCTTGGCGCGTTCAAATCCTTTCCCTTCTCGCTGTCCGATCGAAACTCTTACGCCAGAATCACGCAAGTTCAGCCCGTGCGCCCGTCCCTGATTCCCGTACCCGATGATCGCCACCCGGGTGTTGCGAAACACGGGAAGGTTTGCGTCTTTTTCGCGGTATATCGTCAAGGCCATGGCAATTCGCTCCGTGGTCAAGCATCGCGCCGTATCTTACGAACGCACAACCCACAGTGAATGCGATCGTGCGCATTGCGTTTGGGCGACCGACGATCATAATACCCGCTTTACGAGATCGCCAGAGTCGAACGGATTGAATCAGCCATGATTCCGGACAGGGAATCCTTTCACAGTCGTCTCGTCGCCGCGCTGGAAGCCTCCGGCGACGACAAGATCCTTGCGGAGGCCCTTTCCCAGGCCCGCGCGGCGGACATCGCTGAGTCGTTTGAGGTTCTCGGCGAGCAGGAGCGATCCAGGATTCTCTTCGCCCTACCCCCCCATACGGCTGCGGAAGTGGTCATCATGCTCGACGAGGCGGTCCGCGGCGATGTCATCGACGACATGGATACCGAGTCGATCACCGAAATCGTCTCCGAACTCACTCCGGACGACGCCGCCGACATGCTCGGGGAGCTCCCCTCGGAAGAGAGCGAGGAAATCCTCGAGCACATGCCCGATGAGGTCGCCGACCGAATCGAAGAACTGTTAGAATACGACGAATCCACCGCGGGCGGAATCATGACCCCCGACGTCGTGGTCGTCCCGGCATCGGCCACCGTGTCCGATGCCGTGGAGCAGATCCGCAAAGCCACCCACGAGGACGAGCTCAACGAAGTCTTCATTGTCGATGCGAATCACAAATTGGTGGGCACCGTGCCGCTCCGCCGACTGGTCACCAATCCGCCGGCGACGCGGCTATCAGATATCTGCGATTCCGATCCGGTGACCGTTGAAGCCAGCGACGATCAAGAGACCGTCGTGCAGATCATTCGAAAGTACGACGTCATGGAAGCCGCGGTCGTGGATGCGGACGGACGCCTCCTCGGGCGGATTACGCACGACGATCTACTGGACGTGGCCGAAGAGGAGGCGGCGGAAGACTTTCTTCGCATGGGCGGTACCGACGCGGCGGAATTGGAATCCAGCTCGATCGCCACAGCCGCGCGCATTCGCCTGATGTTTCTTCTGCCCAGCATGTTGGTCATGTTGCTGACCGCAACCGTCTTGGCCTATAGCGAGCTTCTATTCACCGACCCGGAGCTGTTCACCGCACTCGTGCTCTTCGTGCCGATGATCGGCGCAACGGGTGGCAATGCCGGTATTCAGATCACCACGGTCATTGTACGCGGTTTTGCGACGGGTGAGCTTGCCTCCACAAAACTTGTCCGGGCGCTGGCGCGAGAGGGACGCATCGCGCTGTTCATGGCCCCGATTTGCGGGTTCTTGTCATGGGGATGCGTTCGCGTTGTCTTTCCACTATTCATGAAATTTGACGGTGCCACTGGTGACATCCAGACTTCCAGCCAAGTGGCGATGGCCGTCGGTGTGGCGATGACCCTGGCGGTCATCGTGGCGGCGTCTCTCGGGATCGCCCTTCCGTTTTCGTTCCGTCGGTTGGGTTTCGACCCGGCAGTCGCGTCGGGACCGCTGGTCACTACCATGAACGACGTCCTTTGCGTCTCGATTTACATGGGCGTCGCCAAGTGGATCGCTCTTTAGCGGGCTTCCGCCGTCATTTTGCTTTGTTGTTCAGGTTTCCACCGGGCCACCAAACGCGAACGGCCCAACCACAGACCGACTTTCACCAGCCAATGATAAGAACACAACTAGTGTAGTTTCTCACGCTGTTTGCATCTTATCCGAGCCGCGACCGTGAGGGAGCGAAGCGCATTGGACGTCTCGAAAGCCTCAAGAACGGCATCGTTCCATGATGCACCATTTATGAGTCACTACACTAGTTTACCCGCGGGGCGCTGAGGGGTATGCTGGAATACTAGAGCCGACAGAGGCGTTTGATGCGCACCAAGCGGAGACCGATGCTATCGTTTGATGAAAAACTGTTTCCAGAGCTGCTTCTCTTTGAGCCCGGTAAAGAGCGCTCGACGACATCGTCTCCGGCAGACAATTGGCCTATGTGTGCCTGGCGTTCGAACGGGAAGTCACCATGCGCCAGTTCTGTCAGTAGCTTGACTCGCCAGTCGCTGGTGGCGCGGCGCACGATGATCAAGAACACGATCCGTGCGATTCTGACCCGACAGGCAATCAGTATGCCGTCCGGCAAACGAGCCTGGACGAACACCGGGCGTATGTGGTTTCAGAATCAGGCGTGCGTGGGCGACGATCCGGCGGAGTTTTGGACGAAGCTCGATCCGGCCGAGTGGTGGCGAGGGTAGTTGGCGGAGGAACTGCGGCAGCTTCGCGAGGTAGATTGTTCGATTAGTTCGCTAGAAAACAAGTTGGATACGTACGCGACGACCCAGGTGTACGTCAAGCGGCTTCGCAGTGCGCCGGGGGTCGGCCCGCGTTTGAGCGAGGCGGTGGTGGCGATTATCAACGATCCGCATCGGTTCAAGAACGGTCGGCAAGTGGGCGCCTACGCCGGTTTGGCTCCGCGCGTGTTCCAGTCGGGGGAGATGGACCGAAAGGGAGGCATCACCGGCGCAGGCAATCGA
>JADFIX010000482.1 GCA_022566435.1 Planctomycetota bacterium | reverse complement strand
CGGGCAAGCCGAGCTATCCCGTCGAACGCACTTTGCTGACCACCGGTGTGCTGGACGCCCTGCACGGTTCGCGCCATGCGGGCGGCAAACGCGTGCAAACACCTCACTTGCACGACCTGCGCTACACCCCGGCGGAAGACCTGCCGTGATCAAGAGCGACGGCAGTTTCTCACCGCTTCACCGACGCTCTGATGACATCGAACGCCGACGCTGGCTCCGGCCCTCGCCAATGCCAAGGCAATTGCCCGGCCGATGCCAACGCCTGTGCCGGTAACCAACGCCACGCGATTTTGCAATTCAAGCTGTTTCGACATTCCATTTCCCATGGGCGTTGTTTGTGACGACAGGATGCGTCAGATTATATCGTCGATGCAAGCACAAGCGACCGCGAACGAGGCAATGATCAAAACGCTATGCAAACAGCCCGGCAGTTGTCTCTACGTTGGACAATCGCATCGGACAACCACATACGAAATCGGCTTGCCATGAACCGTATTATTACTCGTCCCAACGATCTTGATTTGGATTCGCCTGGCCGTCGTGATTATTCGGTGGCGTTGAAACACGACAGCGTTTGGGGCGACCATTTGATTCCGCGTTGTCGTTGCTCAAGCTTAGGTCGTCCCAATCCAGCGCAGCCGGCACATTGTCGTTGTGGGCCGCGAATACTGATTCCTGATAACGAGAGAACCTTCAGATGCGACATCGCCAATGCTGTTTGAACGGGTTGTCGATTGCGAGCCGCTCGTGGCTGCTTCCGTTGCTGCTGGTCGCGTTGCCCGCTATGCTTTGTGCCGGCGAACTCGCTCAGCCTGCGGCTTTCGCTTCGAACGTCCGGGGAGCCGCCAGCCGAATGAGATCGAGCAGCCTCGTGTCGCGGCCGACGTGCCGCGACGGAACGATTGTAGGCTTTTCAACTCTCGCAACTGTAGGTATCTGTCGCGATTTCAAAATAAGCCGATACCAGCAAACTATTCGGTTCCGGCGAACGCCCACACGCATCATGGAAGTTCGGCATTGGGGTGTTCGACGTGAATCCTCGGCATTTCAGATTCGCGCCGGTTTAGGTCGGGGCCTCAACACTGACTGCAGTGTCGGAATAGGAACCATATTCAAAACACCGGGCGCCGCCGGGCGCTCGATGGGAGTTGGCTGGCCGAGACCGGTAGAGAAACACCTGTTCGCTTTCCGTCGCGCCGCATTGTTCTGTCCGCATTCTGTCAATCAATGTCATCCTATCGTTTACGAACCGGCCGCCGAAATATCAGCCGCCCGGACTTGCAACACGCTGTACGGGTGCAGCGCCAGAATGTTGACGTTGCCGTCCTTGGTTTCACAGACGCCGAGGATGACGTAGCGCGTGATCATCTTGCCGTTTTTCAGTTTGGTAAAACCGCCGTGGAACGGCAGTGGCTTGCCATCTTTGCCGGTGAACTCCGCAAACTTCAGGTTGCAAACGGTGACGGCGCCGAGATCGACCGGCGCCATATCGCCGGGCCGGTAGCGAACCAGATGCAGTAAGTTGATGCCGTCCACTCTTTCGGTAATCGCGCACGACGCCGCGCCCGGAAGTACGCCTGAATTCAACAACATCGCGACTCGTTTGCCGTCACGCTCATGTGCCAACTGCGGATTTCACGGCGGCGATCTTCGGGATCTGTGTTCGGCGCGCAAGATGGACACTCCGAAGGAAACCGACACAGCAGCCATTGCGATTCCGAAAATGCGAATTGGTCACAACGCATCGGGCTCAACGTGCCGAAACCGCAGTCGCTTTCGGCGTCAAACGAACTTCATGCGGGGTCATCTCGGCGTTGCCGGCATCGTCGATACCCTGGGCCACGAACGTGCCGGATGCAGGCGCGTCAAGAACGATTTCCCAATCGGTCACGCCTTCGGTGGCGTGGTTCAGCGTCGCCGCCTTGCCGTTGACTCGCACCGCGGTGATCTTCCCATTGTCGTGGGAAACTCCGATAATCGTGAATCTATCACCGGTCTTACGAATCGCCGTGATGATCGTGGCCGGCGGAATGTCGTCGATCGGGTCGAGCAGTTGCGGAAAGTCGATGTTCGTCACCTCAGCTGCGACCGATTCGTTTCCGGTCAGCGGTTGATCCTGGCGGTATTCGTTGCCGTCGGCGAGCAGATCCCTGGCCCGTGTGCTGACGACTTTCGCATGCCGGCCTTTGCCGTAGTAATCGTGCACGTAAACCGGCACGCCCTTCGGCGTACTGGGCTTCAAGCGCGGGCCGCCACCGAGATTGACGAGCGGCCAGCGGTCGTCGCGCGTACGATTCAGCACTTTCACACCACGAAAATGCGACTCCGCCTTGCCGCTGACGTTGTTGGCGCTGATCTGAATCAAGGGCATCTGCCCGCCGTATCCGATGTCCGAAAACGTCAGCCCGTCAACGGTGATGCGACCATGCTGCAGGCTCTTGTCGTCGAGCCCACGATTGAACGGCTCGGCCCCCGTCCGCGCGATGCGCAGATTGCGGTAGACGTGGTTCTCGAACCAGGGGCGATAGATGCCATACGCCGCGTGGTCGATCGTGACATTCTCGATCAGCATCGTGGGAAGTTGCACCCGCAACGCGTAGTGGATCTGCCACGCCGTCAGATCGTTCAAATGATGCGGATGCCGCGTGTCGGGGCCGACGCCGTCGGTTCCGGCCAGCGCAAACGCATACAGTCCTTCGGTGTGTGATTCGTTGTGCGAGAAGCGGTGAATCGGCAGCGTGCGAATGTCGACGTCGTCGATTTTGCCGTCCGGCATGCGGACCCCCAGATTGCTGTCGAAGTTGCTCCGTTTCTGACTGTCGTAGCGGAAACCGTACCGGTCGTTCTCGCAGGCGACGTTCCGAACCAGCGAGTTGCGGCCGTTCGACCACCAGAATGCGGCTCCGTCGTTGGGATCGAAGGGCAACACCTGTTCGGGCAGCCGCTTCCCCTTGTAGGCCTGCACGCCGAGGTTGCGGTCGAACAGGTTGAAGACCTCGGTTCCGTCTTCCAGAAAGTACCCGTGGCCGACGCTCTTGTAGCCCACACAGTCGCGGACGACGAGATACTCGGTGCCATGCACGGTGACCCAGCGATTGTGCGAATCGATGATTGCCACCCCGAGCACCTGGCTGCCGCGCATCGTGTCGCCGACCAGATGGAAGTGGATCGAGTATCGTCCCAGCACATTTTCCTTACCGAGGTGCGCCAGCCTGGCATAGCTGATCCCGCCCTGGCTGTAGGCGTGATACAACGTATGCCCTCGAATTCCCTGCGGGTCGGCACTCTCGACGATCACGTTTCGCGAGAGATTCGCGACCTCGCTGCGGAACTTGCCCGAACCGTAATGGTCATAGGCCAGCGGCCTGTCGAGATGCAGCGTGCGACCGTCGATCTTCGTGATGCGCCGTTCCTCGGTGCGGACGGCGTCCGGTTCGTTGCGAAACGTTCTGCGTTGGTTGCCCCGTTTCGAACCGGTGACGATCACTTCATCGCCGACTTTCCAGCCCGAAATGTCCTCGGAGAGGACGACCGTCACCTCGCCGGTCTTCACATCCCGGCCGAGTTTGACCCAGGTGCGATTCATCGGGGCCCCGTGCAGTTCCATGCGGGCCGAGCAGCAGACCAGCGCCGGGGCGTCGTTCTTGTCGAAACCGGGCAGATAATGCAGACGGATTCGCGCCGTGTATTTTGCGGGAATCGGGTTCTCGAGCGTGCCGATCTCCAGCGTGGGCATTTTTCCGGTGCGCGCCTCCTGCGGCTCGCCGCCGGGGTTGACGCCCTCGAAGTCGCAGGCGAATCCGCTTTCGGAGCAGACATCGCTGTTCTGCACTTTCAGCACACCGACGTCGAGCCGGGTATCACGATCACGCGAGAATCGCAGAGTCCCGACGACCTGCACGAGCCGGATCACCGCCTTGCTGTCAGCATCGTATTCGACCTGAGTGCCACGACTGACCAGCACGCGATCTCCCTTACCCGGCACGCGAGCCGGTTGCCAGGTCTTCGCGTCCGACCAGCGTCCGTTCCGCACCGAACGCATGCTGAACTCGACATGCTTGTGGTGATGATTGTGGGAGTGCGCCCGATCTCCCCCGGCGGACGCGATGTGAGCGGGACGCGCCAGAACGCATGCAAGGACGACGAACGCCCCCACCAGAGTCTGAATACGAGACATGCGGACTCCTCCTCGTCAAAATATACAGGCAGGGCTTTGGACCTATTCACTGTCTGAGCCGAGATTACCCATTTGGGTTGAGCCTGAAGACGAACCAGACTCGCAGTGTCGCGATTATAACACACTGCGTCCCGCTTGTATCGGTGGTGGACAGCAACGGCGACACGATCGCCGCAACGGTTCTAGTTCGCGTCAAAGGCACGTAGTAAAATTTTACCGCC
>JADFIX010000481.1 GCA_022566435.1 Planctomycetota bacterium | reverse complement strand
TACATTACACCGATACGCCGCCGGGATTCTCTGAGACCGCAAGGGAGTAAAGACCACATGGACTGGGGCATGAAAAACAGGCTGGCGAGTATCTTATCGCCCAAGAGCGGGCGTTGCGTCATGTTGGCCGTCGACCATGGTTACTTCCAGGGCCCGACCTCCGGCCTGCAAAAGCCGGGCGAAACGGTGGCCCCCCTAGTCGAGCACGCTGACGCCTTGATGCTCACTCGCGGAGTACTGCGCAGCACGATCAGCGCGGACGTTCGCATTCCGATCGTTCTTCGTGCTTCCGGCGGCACGAGCATATTGCAAGACGACCTGTCCGACGAGGATCGCCATGTCGACATCCAGGATGCCGTTCGCCTGAACGTCGCCGGACTGGCATTGTCCATCTTCGTCGGCTCGAAGAACGAACGGCGATCGCTGACCAATCTGGCCAAGCTGTGCGACGAGGGACAGCAATACGGCATTCCCGTGCTAGCGGTCACGGCCGTCGGCAAGGAGATGGTGCGCGACGCGCGCTATCTAGGCCTGGCCAGCCGCATCGCCGCGGAATTGGGCGCGACGATCGTGAAGACGTACTACTGTGAAGACTTCGAGAAGGTCGTCGCCGGTTGCCCGGTCCCGATCGTCATCGCCGGTGGAAAAAAGATCGAGGAACGAGACGCCTTGAAACTTGCGTATGACGCTGTTTCCGCCGGTGCGTCCGGTGTGGACATGGGGCGGAACATTTTCCAATCCAAATGGCCCGTGCAGATGATTCAGGCCGTGCGCGGGATCGTCCACGAGGGCAAGACCGCCGACGAATCGTGGGATTGGTTTCAACACGCGATCGGATGACACAGGGCGCCCACAGGCATCCAGGCTCCCGCAGGTATCCATTCGCCCGCAGCCGCCCGCCGGCCCCCAGGCGCCGGTACGCATCCGGGCGTCCAGCTCGGATGCATCCACGTAGTCAAGCGACTGCATCCCAAGACTCCAATACGACCGTCCGCAGATTTGCCACGCATTCGGGGCTGCGCTCCCAGCCCCGGCAGGGGCGAACGGTTTGTAGCCCATGGCGGGCAGCCGTGGGTTAGCATACGTGGTTTCCGTCCTTAGCCCCGGCAGGGGCGATACCTTCTGTCTTGCTCCTATCGTAGATCCAGAATCAAGTGCCGCCCCCAGCCGGGGTGCCGCCCCTGCTGGGCCAGAAAGGGTCGCAGAAGTGCGCACCGGCAAGTGACCCGAACGGATTGTACGACCCTTTCAGGGTCGGAGTGGTTGGGGGGGCCTAACCGGGGGCGGCGTCCGCTTCCGGCGGACTTGCCCCCGGCTACTTTCTGGCAGGCCTTCAGCCTGCAAATGCTCGACCCGGCCGTCAGCCTGCAACGGTGACGACCGGTTCGGTCGCGGACGCCGTGCAACGAATCCACGTCTCGCGGCGACGCTCTTCCCCCCGGAATGGGATGCACCCATCGCACGTGTTGAACGAGCCGACTGATTCTTTGGTGAAGTGTCTGATAATTCCGGTCGGCTCATGGGCCACGATGGCCGCCGTCCGATGGAAAACACCGCCTTTTCGGACCGACCGGGGCGTCTTCCCGGTCGTGATACAACTCGACCCCCAAAAAGCTCCGTTGTCCGGCCATTTCCCATCGCCTACAATTGTTTGGCATCGAGTGAGACATTGGGGACGAACTTGGGAAACGTACGCGTGAACGAATCTGCCGACACAACGCCGATCGAGCCGACATCGAAAACTGAGGCGGCCAGTGATATGCCTCTCGGCGATCATCCGCTGGAAGTGGCGGCACGAACCGGGTTCGGTCCCCTGAGCAGCAAGGTGGGAGATGCATGGCATGGCGAGGCGGTTCCGTGCGTGTCTTGCGGCCATCTTGTTCGGCGGACTCAGGACCATTGTGATGAATGCGGGCAGGACCTCGGGGCACGAATGCTCGCCAAGATGCGTACCCACGCCGGACCGTGGTATGTGCTAGAGCATTTACATCCCTTTCCCGGGGTCACGCTGGACCGAATCATCCGGCAAATACGCCGGGGCCTTTTGACCGAAACCTCCATTGTACGCGGACCGTCCACCGATCATCAATGGCGGTTTGCCGTGGAGACGCCGGGACTTTGCCGCTACTTCGGTCGCTGTTGGCATTGCCATAACGAGGTCGCTCCGTCCGACAGCACCTGCACGCGCTGCCGCACGAATCTGAATTTCGACCAATCTGACGACCTGGGGCACCCGGCGACATCCTCGAAGCGTGCCAACGCCCACGGGTCGGTCGTCCTTGAACCCACGGCCGAACTTCGAGAACTTTCGGCTGCGCTGGGCCAAGCCGGCGGCGCCGTCCACGAATCGAATTGGGAGACCGCCCCGCGGATCGGAGGCATTCGGGCGTCCTGGATTGCCGCGTTTCTTGTTGTCGTGGTGATTGCTCTTCTCATCTGGTTTACCGGCGTACGAAAAAACACGACGGCGGCCACTTCGGGTTTGCCTGCCCGCAGTGCGCTGGCGACCACTTTCCCATCCGATGCGTCACCGCGCTTTCTGGGTCCCCGGATTTCGCCATCTATGGGCTTCGTCGTCCGCGACGGCGGCGTCATGTTGATTCCGTCAGCCGGCAGCCTTTGACTTTCTCGCTTTTCTTTTTTTGTGCCAGAGATAGTACACAGGTTGTGCGCCGACCAATCCGCGGAACGTTTGGGCGAGGAATTGTGGCGACTGCCTTTGGACACGAACATCGCCGCCTGCGGTGGTGCCGGAATACCAGGCATGTACGACGCCGGCGACGATCGCCCGAACATTTCGCCTCCTCGCGACCAGCAACGGAAAATCACGAGTACTGGGATCGACACCTAGCGCGCGCAACTTTTCCAGGGCGGCGAGACGTTTCACGGATGGGGCGTATTGACCGATGCGCTGCATTCCGGCCCTCTCGAACACCGGATTGAAAGCGCCCATCGCCGCCAAACACTCGACGTAGGGGGTTCCGACTTTCGGCAGGGTTTCGGTCACCAGCCGCCGTCCCAGCCCGCACCCCCGCACATCGGGGTGGATCACCAGACGGCGAAGTATCCGAAAACAGCGATTGAGCAGATGCGGATTCCGCGAAAACCGTCCGTCGGTCGCTTTGTTTCGCAGGGCAAGCTCCAACGGGCTGTGTGCGTAGACGACGATGCCCAGCAAATCGCCCGCACGGCCGTCCCGCATGACGAATACTTTGTCAACGAAGCCCAACTCGTCCGTGGCCCGATAATGCATGCCGGCGAAGGCGTCGTAGTCGCGTTTTCGACCGGGCTCGATCCGCAGGCGACGGTGAAAGCTGATCGGGCGGTTGAGACGCACTTTGGGCTCCTCCACCGTGCACTTCCCGCGTCCGAGCAGGCGCACCACGACATGTGGTTGAAGATCTGAAATGACATCGTCATGGCATGATGCGAGGACGAGCGAGAGGCGGCGCCGGGCCACCAGCTTTCTCAGGTTGAAGCTGATAGCCTTGGCCGCACGGCGGTGCAGGGCGGTGCAGAATTCATCGCAGAGGAGTGGCGTGACGGAATTCGTTCTCGCCTGCAGGGCGACGGCCCGGGCCAGTTGGGCACGGAACTTCTCCCCGTCGGACAACTCGTGAAATCGGCGAATCCAAAGGTGCGGCTCGGAAAAACCGCAGCAGGTCATGAAGTCCGCGGCCTCGCCAAGCGACGCCCAGGGCGCGATGTGATCGACGACGGCGTCGCGGGGCGGAAACGACACGCGATCGACCTTGCAGGCGCCGGCGAAATGACGGTCGATCTGCGCGAGCGCGCTCGATTTTCCGGTGCCGGACGATCCAGTGAGCAAGACGATCCGCCCAGGGCGAAGCGTGGCCTTGGTTTCCTCGACGACCGTCACCTCCGACCCGAATAACGGAATACCGAAGCTGAGTCCGACCGCCGCCGTTCGTCGAGACGGTCGACCGAGGCGCGGCTGACAGGTACATGAGAGATCCACCTCGCAACCCGGACCGTCTTTGGTCTCGGTCGGCCCGCCGTCCGTTCGGCCCTTGGCCTGATGCACGCGACACCGATCGGGCTCAACGGCAGCCCCCCTCTGCCGTTGACCCTTTCGGCACCCCCCCAAGGCCCGACGCTTCTTTCCCGTTCGCTTCTTTTCCCCCAAGGCTTCGACCCCCTCGGTTCGACGTGACACGGCAGCGTCATATCGGGCGCGACTTCCCCCGTTTGCCGCAAGGCCCGTCGCACCCCCCCCCGGCGACGGAAGACCTAACACCACCCTAACTATACCACGAAATTATTGCTTGTCAATACTGAAAACAATAATTACTTTGGCCGGTTTTTTGGTGCAGTTGCAGTATACATGGGCCGGTTGGTTACTTGGTGATGAGGTCCGCGGGCGGTCTTGCGATTCGGCTGCTCATCGCAGGGGGTA
>JADFIX010000480.1 GCA_022566435.1 Planctomycetota bacterium | reverse complement strand
ACCTTGCGGTGTACGGTTAATCGGTGGACGCGAAGAACCGTAGGGCAGGTCGTTGCTCTGCACTAGCGGAGTGTTGACCTGCCGGTCTGGTGAGGCAAGGGAACGTCGCCAGCGTAGCCGTAAACTAGGCGGGTGCCCCATCCATTGTGAAGCAATGGGTGGGGGACGACCGACTTGAGGCGTGATGTCTCGTCCCCCACCCTTCGCTGCGCGAAGAATGGGGCACCCGGCCAGCGTAGCCGTAAACTAGGCGGGTGCCCCATCCATTGTGAAGCAATGGGTGGGGGACGGCCGACTTGAGGCGTGATGTCTCGTCCCCCACCCTTCGCTGCGCGAAGAATGGGGCACCCGGCCATGCCCGGCGAACACAAAGAGGGTAGACGCGGTCGATTCACCGCGCGCCACCCCCCAATGCGGTCGGCACCCCCGAGCTCCCCGCATGCCGCAATTCCGTTGAACGTCAGTCGGCGGGTGCCCCATTCATTGTGTAGCAATGGGTGGGGGACATTTGCGCTACCTGTCAGTCGCCCTCGGTGGAGTCGACGGTCTCGAATGCCTGACCATCCAACACCACCACGACCCGCTTACCGAGCGCGAAGCACTTACCCAGCCCCTTGTGTTCCCGCAGCAAATCAAAGTAGGCCTCGCTGAAGAGTTCGACCTTGGTCGTCTCCATGCTCTCTTTGTAATCCGCATCCAACCATCGGTGGTCCACGAGATAGAACGTGCGCTTGCCGACTCGTTTCACCGTCTGACCGGCCGGTCGATCCAAACGCCCGCCGAAAAATTCATCCGCGAGGTCGGCGCCGCGAAGGTATTTGACTTCCATCGAACCAGCAACCGCCGCCTCACCGACCGAGCCCGAATCCTGGAACACTTGCACCGAGCCGCCGCCCGGAGCAGGCGCGCGGAGACTCCTCTGATGCGAGATCCGTCGTCGATATTGTCCAACGAGTTTGGAGAATTCGTCTCTCGCCGCGGCACTGGGGATACCGGTGAGCAATCTCCCGTTGGAACCCGGCCGACCCCGCGCCACCGGCCCCGGCTCGGTCACCAAATACGCCGTGTACGGCGTCACGATGCCGTATTTGATCGCCAGGGCAACGACCGCATCTTTCAGCTCCTTGTTTTCGCCATGGAGGCGCATTTCATCGAGCAGGTAGCCGACCTTGCGCGTCGCCCATAGCCGCGGTAAGAAATCGTTGTTCGAATTGGCATAAGGAAACGAGGTCTGGTAGACGAACCGCTCTTGCGTGCCGCGTCTCTTGCCGGTCAGTTCGACGGCCTTCGCACCGCCGCCGCTGTATCGCCCCACGACCACAAGTTCGCTACCGCTGAACAGGTCGCCGAGTGTCGGCGGAAACACATCCGTCACCCGCAGATCGCCGAGGGTCAGATGCAGATCGGCGAGCACCGGATTGGCGACCTTGCGGTAGAAGCTCGATAGTTTCAGTTCGAGGTCTTCGCCGGGCGCGACGTAGTCACGTGTGCCGCGATTCTGTTCCGCCAGAAGGTCCAGCAGGCGGGTGTTGACGTCGTTCCCCACGCCGAACGCGAAAAGCCTCACTTGTCCGGCGCTCTTTCGTTTCACGCTCTGAAGAATCTCGTCTACGTCGGTCAAACCGATCGTGGGCAGACCGTCGGTCACGAACACGATCAGATACGGTCGCCCACTGTCATCGAGCGGCGCCGCGTCCATGGCCGCCACCAGTGCGTCATGGATGTTCGTACCGCCCTCCGCGCGGAGCCCCTCCACAAACGACCGTGCCCGGGCAATGTTGTCGCCACCGGCGGCGGTCAAACCCTCTTCAAACCGCGTGGCCTCATGAGAGAACGGTACGACGGCGAACCGGTCGGACTTGTTCAGGTTGGCCAGGCAGAATTTGATCGCCTCTTTAGCCTGGTTCATCTTCTCGCCGGCCATGCTTCCGGACGTGTCGATGACGAAAACAATGTCCTTGGGTAGCACCTGCCCGGCATCGACGCCGGCCGGCGGGGCGATTCGCGCAAGAAAGTATCCGTCCTTTCCGTCTTCACGATTCGTCAGGACGGTCAGACCGAACTCCTTATCGCTGATCGCCATCAGCAGCTCGAAATCCTTGTCGGGATAGACGTTACGTGCCTCGAAGCTGGCAGTCGCTTCGTAGTCCGACTTCCGTATGACGCCGATCTTGTGTGTCGAACTGAACACGCTCTTTATCGCCACCGCACTCCTCACCGTTACCAGTATGCTGACGCTGCCCACGGGGGCACTAAGATTCTTCTCGACGTTCAATGGATACTGATAGCGCATCAACCCGTCGTCCGAGGCCAGCATGCCGGTATAGGACAGCTTGACACGGACCTCGCTTTTGGGATTGATGGGAAAAATTCTGGCACGGAACATCTTGGATCCGATGTACTCGAGCAGTGCCGGGTCGCGCATCCGGGCGACGATCGATTCATACGTGCGACGTGCCTCCTCGACACCCAGCAATTCGCCTTTGATCTCCTGGCCGTTGACGAACATGCTGAAGCGGTTGAGTGCCACATCATCGCCCAGCGAAAAAATGTATGTGCCCTCTATCGTTCGCTGATGGGGATTGAAAAAGACCTGATCCACGTTCGTCACGGCGACATTGTCGACAACGGAAACTTCGACGTGATGCCGGCGAACCTGAAGCCGGACGTCCCGCATAGGTCGAACGATCCGACGTGGCGGAAGGGGTCTCGGGTCCGGTGGCACGGGCAACGGCGGAATCCACGGATCGATAATGATTGTCTGTCCAAACACCGACACAGCGCATCCGAGGAAAGCGACTAGACAAGCAAAGACGCAGCGGGATCGAGGATTGGTCATCGATTGTTCTCCATGTCCGACTTCGGCTGTGCGATCACCGCCGGGTCGTCCGCCCGGGGGCCGCCGCCGTGCGATAGGTTAGACACCATCCACCGAGCTAAAGTTTCATGAATTCCAAGGAATTGAACGGAAAGTGGCCGGCGCGCCGCCGGCCCCTATCTCGGGCCGTCAACCTAGCCAAACGCCGGTAAAAGTCTCAACCGCCGGTCCGGTCATGTAGACGTGATCATCATCGTTCCAATCGAGTTCTAGATCGCCCCCCGGTAACGTCGCGATCACTTGTCGGACGGTCCGTTTCGTTATGGCGCCCGCAACGCACACCGCACAGGCACCCGTTCCACAAGCTCGCGTGACACCGCTGCCACGCTCCCACGTCCTCATGGTCAGGTGTTTACGGGAATCCGCACGAACGAAGTGCACGTTGATTCGGTTGGGAAATTGGGGAGCCTTCTCGATAATGGGACCCGCGTGGGCCAGGTCGACCTCGCCTGGATCGCCGACGAATACGACGGCGTGCGGGTTTCCCATCGAGACACATGTCAGGAGGACGATTTGACCGTAGACCTCGAGTTCGTAATCCACGATCCGATCGCCCTGAATCGTGGCGGGTAGGGAAGACGGGTGAAGATCCGGTACGCCCATGTCGATACGGACCGATCGCACGACACCACCGGACATCAGGCAGACCGCGCGTTTCACACCGGAATCGGTCTCGATCGATAGCTCCGGTCCGGCGACCAGCTCATGCTCTACGGCGTACTTGGCCACGCAACGAATGCCGTTCCCGCACATCTCCGCCCGTGAACCGTCCGCGTTGAACATGACCATGCTGACATCGGCATTGGACGACGGTCCGATCAGAATGAGACCATCGCTTCCCACGCCCTTGTGCCGATCGGAGATGACAACGGCCAGCGCGGCCGGCTCGTCGACGTGCTGGTCATGCACATCCACAAACACGTAGTCGTTGCCCAAACCGTTCATCTTAGTGAAGTCCACAAGGGAAATGATAGCGTCTCGGGCTCAAACCGGAAACACAGCAGGGAATCTTCGGCGGTGGCCGTCGCCATCGCTTAGAAAGCGGGGTGGCGGCGTTTGCGGGTCACGAAGATCGTCGGCGCAGGTATACCTTATTAGGCTTCGAGATCGATGTGTAGCTGGCCGTCGTCGTCCTTGGTGACGCCGGTCTTGGATTCCTCCCCCGCATCCGGGTCGTCCGTCGGGTTCCCTTCCTCGAACGGTCGCCCCCGACCGCCTGAGCCTTCGGCGTCGGCGAAGACTTGATTGTCGTTGTCCTCAGTGTCGACGGTGTTTCCCGCCTCGTCGACGGCCCGCGCGCGCTGGTTGGACGCGTTCGCCGTGGCGGCGGACCGCGCGTCACGGGCACGACCGACCTCACGAGCCTGATAACCGGCTTGTGCGGCCGACGCCGGGATGTCTGACGGAATCTCCGCCATGTTGGAATCCCAAATCTCCAGAGCCACGGACCTACGGCGTCCGCCTCAGCCGATCGCCTCGCTTCTTTCCGATTCACCCTATCGCGGTGCGGCAGTGATTCCGCGGCATCGCCCACCGTCAGTAGACGAGT
>JADFIX010000479.1 GCA_022566435.1 Planctomycetota bacterium | reverse complement strand
ACCATCTTTCTCTTACTCAGTCGCGTACGTCAGGCTCCGAAGTTGCGCAATCGCTTACCGGGGGCGCGAATTATTCATGAGCGCCCCCCGGAATGGAATGCACGTTCTTGGCGTGACGGCGCGGACCCGATACACTGCCCCCGGGATCGGAAGGTCGATAATCATGGCGGAGTTCAACGAAAACGTGTGGGCGCCCTGGCGAATGGAATACATCCGCTCGCTCGCGGTCGAGAAGGAGGAGGAGGGCTGTTTCCTCTGCCGGTATTGGGAACAGCCGGACAGCGACCGGGCGAACCGCGTCGTGTGGCGAAGCGAAGGTGCCTTCGTGGTGATGAATCGATTTCCCTACACGAACGGGCACATGCTCATCGCACATGCCGCCCACAAGGGCGATATGGCGGATCTATCCGAGGACGAGCTATTCGAATTGACCCGCCTGACGCGCGATTGCGTCGGGCTTTTGCGCGAGACCGTGCACGCCCAGGGCTTCAATGTGGGTTACAACATCGGGCGATGCGCGGGGGCGGGTTTGCCGGATCATCTCCACTTGCACGTCGTGCCGCGATGGGGCGGGGATACGAACTTCATGCCCGTGGTGGGCGATCTTCGGGTCATCCCCGTTTCGCTGGACAAGCTGCACGCGGAATTGGTCCTAGGCGCCGAGAAAGCGGGCTTGCGATAGCGCGGTGAGTTGTTGTGGTCTGAAGTATTCGATAGGGCAGCCCGGTGGATGAAAAACTAGCGGCATACGCCGTGCCGGACGAGCCGGACGGCGATCGCGCTTTTCGGGAGCCCGGTGATTCCCTGCGATTGCCCTTCGAACGAGACCGGCATCGCATCATCGAGTGTATGGCATTCCGCCGCCTCGAAGGGAAGACGCAGGTCTTCAACGCCGGGCACCACGATCACTTTCGCACGCGCCTGACACACTCACTCGAGGTGGCCCAGATTGCGCGAGTATTGGCCAACAAGCTTCGGGCGAACGAATCGCTGGTCGAAGCGATCGCCCTGGCCCACGACCTCGGCCACCCACCCTTTGGGCATGCGGGTGAGGCCGCCCTCAATGACGCGATGAGCCAGCACGGGGGGTTCAACCATAACTTGCAGTCGATGCGCGTGGTCGAATTCTTGGAGCACCCGTTCCCGCCGTTTCGAGGCTTGAACCTGACGGCGGAGCTTCGGGCGGGGCTGGCGCGCCACGCGACGCGCTACGATACGCCGTCGGTCGAACGCGTCGGGTCGCGTTGCAGCGTCGAGTCGCAGATCGTCTCGCTGGCTGACCGCATCGCATACAACTGCCATGATCTCGAGGACGCCATCGGGGCGGGATTCGTCAACGCGAAGTTGCTTTCAGACGTGCGGATCTGGCGAAATGCGTACGATAAAGCCGTCACGGACGAAACGTCCAATCTGTTTGCCGTCCGCCGGGTCGTTCTTAACGCTATGTTGGACGAGCTGCTGACGGACGTCATCGAAACATCACGCCCCCTGTTGGGCGAACTCGCGTCGCCGCAAGAAGTCTGCGCAAGGGACGGCGACTCCGTTCGGTTCTCGGCCGGCGTGGAGCAACGCTTTTGCAAACTCGAGCAGTTCCTGGCTGAACAGGTCTATCGGCATCCGGAGATTGCCGCCGCCGACGCCCGCGGTCGGCAAATCATCGACGGCTTGTTCGAGGCCTACACCGCGCGGTCGGAGCTTCTTCCGGACAGATTCGCCAAACGCATCGAAGAACAGGGCATTTGCCGCGTGGTTTGCGATTACATCGCGGGCATGACGGATCGGTTTTGCGAGACGGAGCACGAGAGAGTGTGCGATCGGGAGAGCCCTAATTAACGGTACTCTTCCGGCCTTCGCGCGGGCATTCCGTGGGCATATAATATTGCCGCAGCATTGGACGATCGCGCGACCCGGTTTGCGACAAGGAGTCGATTCAATGTACAATCATCCCGCATCCTCCAGACCACGACGTGTTTCGCGCTTGTGCATATTTCGTTGTCTTAGCGGCGTTCTAGTGTTGTGTCTCTGTCTCACCACCGCCTGTCCGTTTCGCATCGCTCAGCCACCGCCTGAATTGGAGGAGCCAGGCGTTCGGAAGGGGGATGGTCTGTTTGATAAGAAGTTCTTGATAGATTGGCGGGAAGTCTTTCCGGACTGCGGCGAGAGTACTTTTCCCAGACGTTTTGGAGAGGCAGACACGGACGGTGAGGCCGATCTGATTCAATTCTTGACCGAGTGCGGCACGTTTCAACTCGATGTCGCGACGCAGGCTGTCGTTTCGCGAGTCGAATTTGATTCCCCATGTGAGCGGGGCTGGCTAATCGACGTCGACACCGACGGTACGCTGGAATCATTCTGCTATCAGGACATAGTCTACTCCGGTGACCCTTATGAAATTGAATTGTTGGATCCGTCGGGGAATACGGTTTGGACAAAGAGTGATGCCATTTCCTTTTCCGGAAGTTTCGATCTTGATGGTAACGGCACCCTCGATATGTGTGGAGAATTTGCCGACGCGACTGTCAAGTGCTTCGATCTTGCGACCGGCAACACGCTTTGGGAAATCGATCCACTTCCCGATGATTTCTGGAGCGTCCGCATGGTAGAGACAGAAGAGGGGACGTTTGTCGCAACTTCAATTTGGCCGGACAAGTCCGTGCTGTCGTTTAACTGGGAATACAGGGACCATCAAGGCAATTTGGTCGGCCCGGTACCTGAGTTTTGCACCGATACACTGCGCGAACTCTGCCTCCTCGACCGGAGAATCTTTGAAGAGGGCACCGTGCAGCTGGTGAGTGAGTGGCCTCTACTGCTTGCCGACGAGAATGGCGATGTATTGCTAAGAACGGATTTTCCAGACGTAAATGCGCACCGCGTAGAGGTCGTGGACGCCGTCCTATTTCGCGGTGGCGACGGCGATAATCGTACAGGTGTTGTTTGGAGTCTGATTGGTAGACTACGTCTTGGTTCAGGTAGATGGCGTCGCTACTTGTTTATCGTTTACGATCCCAATGGCGAGCCAGTATACGAAGAACTATTCGTCGATTATACGCAGCTTTTGCCGTTGAACAAAGACGACACTTCGGGGGCGGCGCAGCCGGTTTTCGTACAAACCGGAGCGACATCGTACTTGTACCAACTGGTCGAGGAAGCTACCGCCGATACTGCGGTGGATGCCCAATAGCAAGGGAAGAGAAGGGCGCCACGCTTGGGTTCTGAAGAAGACGCCGGTGTGTGCCCTAAGTCGCTTCATTCCGCTCATTCGCTATCGAATCGCTTCTTCCATTCGGTCAGAGTTTTCAGAGCATCCAGCGGCGTGGTCGATTCGGGATCGGTCTCGCGCAGCGCTTCGAGCAATTCTGCGCCGGGCTCGCGGAAGAGCGCCAACTGGGCATCGTCTTTCGTTTTATTCTTCGTGAGTTGCGGCGTGCGCGATTCACGTTCGAATCCGCGCTGTAGCTCATCGAGCACTTCGCGGCTGCGGGCGATGACGTCCTTGGGGATGCCGGCCAGCTTCGCCACGTGAACGCCGTAACTCTTGCTCGCCCCGCCTTCGACGATTCGATGCAAAAAGACGATCCCCTCTTCCTTGCTGTCGCTCGCCGGGTATTCGCGGACGGCCACGTTGAAGTTTCGCACGCCTTGCAGAATTTCCGCCAATTCCGTCAGCTCGTGATAGTGGGTGGCCACCAGCGTAAAGCATTTGATGCGATTGGCAAGATGCTCGGTAATCGCCCAGGCCAGCGAAAGCCCGTCGAACGTGCTTGTCCCGCGTCCCAGCTCGTCGAGAACGACCAGCGATCGTGTGGTCGCGTTATGGAGTATGTTGGCCGCCTCGGTCATCTCGACCATGAACGTCGACTGCCCCCGCATGATCTCATCGGACGCGCCCACGCGGGCGAAAATGCGATCGACCAGCGAAAACCGCATCCGCACCGCCGGTACGAACGAGCCCGTCTGCGCCAAGAGCGTGAGCAGGGCGACCTGGCGAATATAGGTGCTCTTGCCGGCCATGTTCGGGCCGGTGATGACGAACACCCGCGAATCCTTCGCTGACATGACCACGTCATTTGGTACGAATTCGTCGCAAAGCGTCTGATCGAGTACCGGATGGCGGCCGTCGCGAATCTCCAGCGTGCCCTCCTCGACGATCTCCGGTCTGACGTAGCGCCGCTGAACGGCCAATTCCGCCAGACCCGCGACGACATCGAGCCGTCCGATCGCGTCCGCCACCCGGAGCACGTCTTTCAAGCGATCCGCCGCAGCCTGCCGAAGTTCCTCGAACAATTCGAGTTCCAGTTCCTTCGCCCGGTCCTCGGCGGTGAGCACTTCCGTCTCGTACTTTTTCAGTTCCTCGGTGATGTAGCGTTCCGCGTGCTTGATGGTCTGCTTGCGGACGTATTCCGGCGGCACCTTGTCCCGGCCGCTGTGCGGCACTTCGAGGT